>JARRQF010000257.1:0-8447 GCA_037382065.1 Candidatus Thiodiazotropha sp.
GGTCATCCGCGTTGTTGCGCGCCTTGGAAAGGGATAAGCCATTCCCGGCGGCACGCGCCTAGCGGCTAACCGCTTAGCGTCACGCTATCATCGTCAATTTGTATGAAGCACCACACTAGGGTGCCCTGAAGCTGGCGGTCGTTGCGGCTGAAGGTATTTACCGTCTCCCAGGCGCAACGGGTCATCAGGTCATAGATCACCCGCTGATGAGTCCAGGCCAGTGATTGGAGCTGCGCCGGCAGGGTGAAGGTGAGCAGGAAGTAGTCGGCCGGCAAGCGCTTGCTGAGCTGACGTTCAATCCACTGCTGGCTCTCGTGGGCCTGGCAGTGCTGGCAGGAATGGGCGAGGTAGGTCTGATGATGACAGCAAACGCAGGCAGCCTGCATTTTTGGACCTGACGGATCACGGCAGTGCTTCATGGCCGTCAGAGCCCTGCGATGCGAGGGCAGTATCCGCGACTCATACTCGGCGAGGAAAACCGCCTCGAAGGTGGTGATGATCGAAGCCAGCCTCATTTGACGTTCCCCCAGTCGATTGAGAATCCGTTCATCAGCTCGTTGATCAGCTTATCGGCGGTATGGGAGGTGAGGTGGGTGTACTTGGCGGTGGTCAAAATACTGCGGTGGCCGAGAATCTTCTTGACCTCCAGCAGGTCAAGGCCGGACTCGATAGGTGCGTAGCGTAGCTATGGCGCAGGCTGTGAGGGGTGATCTTTTTTTATCCCGCAGGCCTCGGTCACCTTACGCAGCGTAATCTGCACGCCGCCACGGTCCAGCGGCATGGCGGTTGGGAAACAGCAGCACAGGGTTACGGGCACCGACCAGAAGCGGCGCAGCACATCAATGTCGTGGTTGAATTCCCCCTCTTCTTGAGGGGGTGAGATTACATTTTAGGACCTTTCAGGAAATCATGATGGATCGATCTTCTTTTCTCCGCGAAGCGGCTTTGTCAAATATCGTATCAAGTATGAAATCGAATGAAACCTAACCAACGCGTAAACACGGATCGCACAAAGTTGCGCCGCTTCGCTCTGCATCATTGTACGCCCAGTTACGCGAAACGCTGGGTACTATTACCATGACCCTAGCTCTAGTGCTGATCAACCAAGACGACATCCCTGCAGTAGCTGCTTTGGCCGGGGCTGCCTTCAAAGAGGATGCGGTCCATACGCCAGCTCTACCACAGGGCGCCCAGCCGGCTGTCTATGATGATGTCTCCAAGCATGCCGAATGGATGAGAGACAAGACATACTACAAGTGCACGAAGGATGATTCCTTGCTTGGCAGTCTCATCCTGCAGGTTGCAGGGGACAAAGGCTCAATCTTTGGGTTACATGTTGATCCCGATCATATGAACAAGGGCTTAGGTAGTTGGATCCTATGCACGGGTATTGGGCTTTGGCCGAAAGTTACCCTTTGGTATCTGGAAACACCTGATTACGCTATCCGTAATCACCATTTCTACAAGAAGAATGGCTTCTTAAAGGTCGGTCAGACGCCCGTCGCCCCTGAAGTCGGCTTCGGCTTTATTCAATATGAGAAGCGCACCCAACAAGACGCTTGAGCGGGTGCGCTAACCCACGCCGTTCAGCTTTGACGTTATGCGGTTTCGTAATTGGAAAACTAGTGCTGGCAACTAATGAACATAAAGGAAATGAAAGAAAATCTAATTAGCCGCTTGCTTCAGGGATGCCATAGCCACATTAAAGCTATTGAGAGTGAATCTGATGTAGGTTTGCTTGGTTCATATATGTTTATGTGTGCTGAGGGTTACTATGGATTCGGAATTGTCTGCTGTGAGCAGGAATTATTGGATGCTAATGATAAGCTTGATGTAAATAAGTGGCGTCTAAGCATTGGCATAGTTGATCACTTTGCTAAAGCTGAAGAGTACATTTCAGAAATAAGTGATGAGTTCTATGATGGTGAAATCGAAGATGAAGATGCGGGTGATCTAGATGATTATGATGATGAACAACTATGGCTTTATATATCGAGTTTCTATGAGGATTGTATAATTAGTGTGTTCCGATTGCTGGAAAGCGAAGGTTTTTTCAAATCAAGTTCGTTTAGCAGTTCAGTGTTATTAGGTGTTGTGATGCCTGATCCAGGTAGTGATAATAAAGCAGCTATATTGCGAGTATCTGAGAGTTTAAACTCCCCAAAGTTACACCAAAAGGTTCTCGCAAGTCATGGGTGCTTTTTCCAGTGATAGTTCATGATTCACAACAATAAGCGCATAACAAACGCATCAAAAATGACGCATGACGACGCATTTTATGTGGGCGTTAGGAGAAGATACAAATAGCCATGAATGAAGGAATTTGTTGGTCTGCGTACATAAAAGACATCGAGGAAGTAAAAGGCTATCTCGAAAATGGTAGTGATATTGAAGATAAAGATAGAGATGGAAGAACGGCACTACTAAATGCTGTATCAGGAAGCAATATTAATATTGAGTTAGTAAGGTTGCTAGTCGAAAAAGGTGCAAATACAAATTCACAAGACAATGCAGGATTTAGTGCGCTTCATTTTTGTGCGCAAGAAAAGCAACCAGAGATTGCGCAGTTATTAATAGACAACGGAGCGAATGTAAACCTCAAAGATCAATGGGGCAATACTCCACTATTTAGAGCTTTAGGCAATGCTAAAGAAAATCGAGAGTTAATTGAGATCTTAATTAAGAATGGGTGTGATCCTTATTCAAAAAATAATAGCGGCATCTCTGCCATGGACCATGCTACGAGGTTTAAAACTCATCCAAACTATCAATATTTTAAAGAAATTAATGAAAAAAACTCCTAATAAACACATAAACTGCGCTCACTTCGTTCGCCGGACCTCGCTAACGCTCGGCCGGTTATGTTGGCGTTATGGAGATATATTGCGATGTTTAAAGTACTATTAACTATTAACGCAATTCTTGCTTTTGTCTCTGGAGCTGTCTGCGCCCTAATACCTAGACAACTTCTGGCACATTACGATGTCAGCTTATCTCCAATGGGTTTGGTCATATATCAATTCTGGGGTGTGGCACTCATCGGTCTGGGTATGTTGACATGGTTTCTAAGGAACATAACAGAGGTTGCCTTGCAGAAAAGAATTGGGCTGGCTTTGTTAATCACCAACGGACTTAGCGTCGCCATGGCCATTAGAGGCCAATTTGCTGGTGCGAATTCTTCAGGCTGGTCAACAGTTGTATTATTTTTTCTACTGACTTTATGTTGGGGTATCTTCTTGCTCATTAAGCCACCAACTGTAAATAAGACGTATGAGCGTCACGACATTCGATAATGAACAGCGAACACCTTTTGGCATAACCTGTTGAAAAACAAACCATAAGAACGCTTCACCCAAATGTAGAACCATACTGTATAGGGTAAATATATAGGTTTGGTATCGTGGCTCACGGGCATTGTTAACGATCTGCTCTATTTCATCTTGAGTGAGAATGTCCGGGAGCTTTCGTGTCCCCGATATCGACCCATTCCCATTGTTTTTAAGTACATACTTATAAAAGAACTGGAGCCCATTGCGATCAAAATTTTGAAGTGTTATCGTTGTCTCCAGGCAGTAGTTTGTCTGTTCTTTCTGAGCCAGTACCTAACGGTTCTATTCATCGGCTCAAGATGAAAAAAGGAACACATATTCCCGCACATATACATCCTTCATACGAATATGTATATGTTCTATCCGGTAGACTTATTACTGGTAAGCGCGAGTGCCAAGCGGGCTGTTTTTAGTATACACCTGCAAATACGAGGCAAGGCCCACACGTTGCTGATTCGGATGTCGAAATTATTACTATACGCCTCGGCTCGATGGGTGTGTTTAATGCGCAGTAGCCAGAAATTGCCTAACCATGCACTTCACCAGACAAGCCGGTGAATGCGATGTTATGCACCAATGAGTAAGTGGTAATGGAAACATATTCAGAAATTAAGGAAGACGTGAAATTTCTTATTGAGGAAACCGTCAATATGGGTAACCAGATTCAAGGTGGGCTTGGTCGTGCCTGTGTTGAATACTGGTTAGATTCAATGCATGTTGAAGATCATGGCCCGAACTTCGTCACAAAATTTATGGCAAGTATGGCCATTCTAAAGATGTATGTTGATGGTGGGTTAGAGCTTAATCACAGCCTAAAAGAGATAGCGTTTTATCTGTTGGCAAAGCTTTCAGAGAGCGATAAGAAAAGCATGAGTGACAATTGCATAAAAGAGATTTTGCGGGATTCAAAAGATATATATGAGTTTAATTGGTATGTTGTTCACAATTGCCTGAGTAGGAATGCATAACAAGTTGCTGCACTCGGAAAAATTACTCGCTACGCTCCAAATTTTCCGGTGAGCAAGGCGTTATACTTAGGAGTACCTGTGCGTAATGTATATATAATTCTATTCTGCCTATTGATGTTAAATGGATGCACATCATTCAGAGCTGCGCTTGCGATGACCAAATCAACGGACGAATTTCAGAGTTTGAAACAAGATTCTCGGATAAGGTATGAAGATGGATCCATCAAACTTGCAAATGAAATAGCTCCATACTTTGGGTTAGCTATACAAACTATTGAGAACAAACAAGGAGTATTTAAGCAGCCAGTAGTAATCTATGCAACGAAATCAGTTGACAGTTTTTCTTCTTTTTGTGCATCGAAATATCCATCTGCCTGCGTTGTTGGACAGAGGCTATTTATTTCCCCAAAGTTATTAACACAAAAAGATAGAATTCTAGGCATACTTACACATGAGCTATCACACTTGCAGTTTACTCAGGATATTGGCCGTTGGGACTATCTAACCAAATTGCCGGTGTGGTTCAAGGAGGGTTTGGCCGTCTATGTATCAGGTGGGAGTGGAGCCGAAGGAGTTACTGAGGAGGAAGCTATTGAAGCGATAAATCATGGCAAAGCTATCAAACCAAATGGTTCAGGCGGTTTTCTATTCAGGAAGACAGCGAGCAGCTTTGGCTTAAAAACACATATGTTTTATCGCCAAAGTGAAATGTATGTAAAGTGGTTACACGATTTGAGCCCTATCAAGTATAGGCAACTATTTAATTCAATAGAGCAAGGTAACACATTTGATGAAGCACTCTTATCAGTATATGGGTTCACAGCTTATAAAGGGTGGGAGAAATTTACAGGTGAAATAAAACATAATAAGCACGTAAACTCGGATTGGCAAAAGGCATAAAATGACCATGAGACGAAAACTGATATATTTATTGGCGCTTATATTCGGGGCATTGGCTACATATGAAGCATATGCAGTAGTGATCGCATACAAAAAGCTTCCTCATCAATTTGCACCCTATGCTTCAGTAATACCGAGGGATCTTGGTTTAAATGAAAGACACCAGGAAATATTAATAAAAATACAGGATCCTACATTTTTTGAACACGCCGGTATTGAATGGCCGAGTCCACTAACAACCACTACCATCACCCAAAGTTTGGTAAAGGGGCACATTCCTGGTTTAACAAATCGCTATCGGAATTAAATGACGATGAATACTTATCATTAATTGCTATGCTTCCAGGACCAAACATGCTCAAGCCAAATACAGTTGCGTCGAGAGAAAGGGTGCGCCGCATCAAGCTGGTATTACACGGTGAATGCATCTATGACCATGTATCGCAAATATCTTTAGACCAATGTTCTGGGCGGTGATTGTGCAATGCCTAACGAATAAGGTTAGATCGTGAGAGCGAAGCGAGCCACGATCTTAACCGTTTGTTGGACAAGCCCATTAGAAAAATTGGGATAGCTCTTTAAGAAAATAGCTTTTTGATGTCACTGGCACTCAAGGCGATCGTAAACGGACGATCTCGAGTGCCACTGCTTTGCATCATCATTGTGGTAACGATCTGTGCTATTTGATGCCTGATCTATCATATTTTTGGCGAGCGGCGGACTCAGCGTTTAAAACTGCAATCGTGGACAACAGCTTGGGATGTGCTTCTACATAACCGGCGCTACCCCCCCTTCATCCAAACGATGATCTGGCATTTGGATTGATCGCAGCACCCAGGAGCACCAAGTGGATATGGGGATGGTAATCCAGGCGCCGGGAATGGGTGTGCAGTACCGTGGTAGCCCCGGGGTGCCCTGAAGCTGGCGGTCGTTGCGGCTAAAGGCATCTACCGTCTCCCAGGCGCAGCGGGGCATCAGGTCATAGATCACCCGCTGATGAGTCCAGGCCAGTGATCGGAGCTGCGGCGGCAGGGTAATGAGCAGGAAGTAGTCGGCCGGCAAGCGCTTGCTTATTGGCGCTCTTGGCGGCATGGGAGGTGAGGTGGGTGTACTTGGCGGTGGTCAAGATACTGCGGTGGCCGAGAATCTTCTTGACCTCCAGCAGATCAAGGCCGGCATGATGGTTGGGAAACAGCAGCACAGGGTTACGGTGCACCGACCAGAAGCGGCGCAGCACATCAATGTCGTGCTTGAAATAATCACCGATGCGTCGGATGGCACGGGCATAAGCCTCAATGGTTTTAGGCTGAAGGCCCTTGAGATGCTGCAGGTGCTTTTTGTAATTGCGCTTGAATTTTCTCTCGTTAGGTGATGTCATGGCTGTGTAACCTCATGATTCGTGGTTGAATTCCCCCTCTTCTTGAGGGGGTGAGGTTACATTTTGGGACCTTTCAGGAAATCATGATGGATCGATCTTCTTTTCTCCGCGAAGCGGCTTCGTTCAACAATGGCGCTCAAGAAGGACTTGCTCTCCGCAGCGTTCGTTTGTGGCTGAATGCCACAAGCCTCACACCGCTACGGCAAGCCTCTTAGCGCGGGCGTTAAGTGTAAGAGATGATTAGTTGGGATATTAAAGATTCAAAGGAAAAGAGGAAAAACTGGTTTTTTCCAAGCTTTGAAATCCAAGAATATATGCTCCCCTTAATGCATGTGGGCGGAGCGGATATCGATGAGTATGGTGATACTGAATATACCATCGAAGATTGCGTTAGATTACGAAAAGCAATTGCTTATATTTTAAAAGGGCTGAGTTTTACCAACAAGAAGAAAATTAGGTATGAAACTCTAAGCAGAGGGCTAGAAACATTTGATAAATCATTGATCATCGAAGCATTCCAGAATCTTGATGTCGCTGCCAATGAAGCAATTGAAAAACAAAAGGGCCTGGTATTCTATGGAGATTAGTACACTTAACAATCACATCAAATTTGCTCCCTATCGGTCGCCGGACGCTCGTACCTCGCGTCGTTTATGTGGGCGTTAAGCATGTAAAAATAATGTATGTCCGCAAGCTAATAAAGGTACAGGATCATTTTCAGCTTTCCGGGGTTGGTCTTACGGTCCATCCTGACTTTTCTGTCCCAGAAAATGGTAAATGGATTGATTTCACAAGCAAAGCAAAAGTGATTACAACTGATGGTAAAGAAAGTTTCTATAAAGTACATGTTGGTACATGGCATTTTAATATCAGTGATCCTAAAGTAGATATAGATAAAAGGTGGCGTGTTGTACTTAGTTTCCCAGATGGGGATAAAGAACAAATACCAATAGGTAGTGAAATTTTCGTTTCTAAAGAAGATTACAATAGTATAACTGGAGCCAATGCTTAACGAATAAGGTTAGATCGTGCGAACAAAGCGAGCCACGATCTGAACCGTTTGTTGGACAAGCCCATTGCTATTTAGTGCCTGATCTATCATATTTTTGGCGAGCGGCGGCCTCAGCGTTACCCGTCCAGTCAAGCAGTTTCATGTAATCGGTCAAATGATATGGTAAGCCCTTTGGCATTTTATCTCGAAGATTACCAACAAAAGGGTGTAGAGGAGAGGGCTGTCCAGTATGGTCATTATCATCAGGGCTAATACGGCGTTTTAGCTCAGCCACTCGGTCAGATATCGAAGTGAATTCAGACTTTTCACTTAATCAGTCTCTTTTGAATCCATTCACGTCTATGTTCAAAGCTTTTACCAGTAAATTTATCTTTACCACATAGAAAGGCACGCCTGACGCGTCGTGAGACGCAGTGATAGTAAGGTGTAGCTTCAGGCTTAGGCATGATATCACTCCTTGATATCTGATGAGTTTTGCTGATGTTCAGGGTTAGGAGGCCAGATAATCAATTTTGATGCAAGATTTGGAGGGTGTCTCGACTAGTTAAATTAGCAAAAGCTGTAGGATGTGGTGAGGCACGAACCGCATCATGGTTTTCTATCCCCTCATCCTGTCCTTCTCCCTGAAGGAGGGTGTTGCAAAAGTTGTAAGGTAGGTTCCTGCCCCACCATTAAGGGCTAAAAGGTGTAAGAACTTGTACTCTTTTTTGGGCTTACCCATTGCCTGATATCTACTCCATTTAACAACTCATAAAGTACCTTAGCAAAGCTTTAATAAGTATGCACATGCCAAGGGACAAGAGAATCTAGCTTCATGCGTCCCTTCTCCCTCCCGGGAGAAGGACAGGATGAGGGGATAG
>JARRQF010000258.1:0-9698 GCA_037382065.1 Candidatus Thiodiazotropha sp.
GCCAGGATACTGCGTTGCAATGCTTGAAAAGGGCGAGCCATTCCCTGCGCATTGCGCCTTGTCTCCTGGCCTGAGCAGGCTTCTATCATCGTCAATTTGTATGAAGCACCACACTAGACATGCGATTTTTATTTATTGTGACGAGCTTATTCCTAAGTTGATAATAATCTTATTACATTCATAAATGGTAATGGACATCAAAGCATCTCTCATCTAGACTTGGGGGTTATACAATCAAATGCACAGCCTTGGCGATGATAACCTCCTCTTAACATTATCTTAGCAGCAGTAGCAATTAATCACAGACATTTATACGGGATCACAGATGCAGTAGCTATAATTGTTTACATTTCTACTTAGGCTCAGCTGATAAACTTACTTTCCAATAGAGTAGTTGGGCTGACACCTGAATGTGCAACAATTACAACATGATACTGGACAGCTAATCATTTTTTTAATTTTTCTCACCACACAGACAGTCTTTCCAAGGAATATGAATCTCTTTCACTGGACGAGCCTCTTAACAAATCATATAAATCCTTACCATGGAGGTATCTATGTGGATTTTCTATAAACATCTACCCCGTGGCGTAACAACAAAAGAGATTCAGAAAGTCACCCGCAAGGGAGCCTGTAATCCCTGGTCTCCGCTCTCCATCTTTAAAAGAACCAGCATCAAACGCTCAAAGATTATTCGAATTAAGGACCTAAAAACAGAATCGGTTGAGTATCATGGCATTGTGCAGGTAGATTCCTCGATCACGGCAAACACTATTATCGAGAATCTTGATGGTAAAACGATAAATGGCTTGTTTATAAAACCTCACCGATACTATCGCAGATTCCCCAATCGCGACAGACGCGTCTCGCAGGAGGACCATGACCAAGGAATAGAGCGACGTTCAGATGATAGACGTAGACCAAATTTAATCACCCGAGTCGTTGAAATCAATTAATGGATTTCATCCTCACCCATTAGGTGACCATAACCATCGAAGCTATTTTCTTCAAAATCAGATACCTGTTATTAGAATGGAGTGGTCAACTGATTTTTTAGGTCCAACTTTAAAGGGTTGCCAGAATTTCAGCTAACAGCTTTCCATCCATTGAATGGAGCGTATGAGTGACGGGTGTTAGGCGTACCCCTGACTTACCTCGCAGGACTGACACATTATTCATATCTTGACTGAAGGCAGGCACTAGCTCATCTCCCATGCCAACAGGTCCAGGTCGAATCACTGAAAAATACCTGATATCCGGATGAGGCTGCCGGTTAAGCCAGAATAGCAGGTTTCCTGGTTGCTCGGGGGTCAGGTCGAGTAACACACCCCAGGAATCACGTACCACACTATAAATATCACCAATAAAAAACTCCTTCATCCAGCTAATGGGGAAAGAGTCGTCTGTCTTATCGAGCGCTTCCACAGCGCGCACCGTACCGAGATGAGGAGAGGCAATAGTCACTAACGCCTTCACTTGTGGCATCCCACCCTGCACTAACGCCATCCGAGCCACAACCCCACCTGTAGAGTGGCCAATAAGAATCACCGGCTCTCCAGGGTGGCGCCGATCAACAACACCAAGCATGCCTCTCAAGATATCAGCCTGTCTGGCAACAGGTTCAATGGAAGGCAGTTCAATGGTATAAATAGTATTCTTGGAGGCAACTCCAGGCAGAGCGATTAATCCTCGTGAGGTAAATACCCCTGCTAATGGCCATCCTTGCTGAGCTAGCTCAGCATTGACGCCACTGCGCTCCCAGGAAGCCGCACTCCCAAGATAGCCATGTACGAGTACAGCTACATCGGCTTTTGCTGAGAGGGTTATGACTCCTAATAAGAGGATAACAATAAATCGCCCCATTATGACTCCTCCATATTCAGATCAGATTTTCAACTCACGACATACTCTGATAGTAGAGATTTTGAGGATGTTTCGCCTCAGTAAAAAAGTAATATCTCTCCATAATCAGCCCGAAATACTGAATAAGAAAGGCAGCAATAGGTAAACGCGCTGACTCCAGCAGATAGGCAAATATGATTAACAACACCGGCAGAACAAACACACTCAATAAGAACCCATAGCGAAGCATCAGCAAAAAGCTTTCACTCTTGCCATGAAAGAACTCACGGGTATTGAATGAACCACCCATAAACCCCTGAGCCTTCTGAGTAAGCTGCGAATGGTGCACTCCAATGGCAGACTGGATATCCACCTTGCAACGGTACTCACTATTCCGGTAGAGCGTAGCAACACGGGTGATTGCCCCAAGTAATGTCGCCACCACCGCCCAGGTTTCGTAAAATGCGACTAAATTAGTCCCCTGATAGGCCGAGAGCGCAGCGGCCAGCATAAAGCCAGAAGCGATACCCAAAAACAGAAAATTGGCAACGGTCAGCGGCGAATGCCAAGCCTTTATGAAACGAAGACTAGCGTAAATCATGCTCGTACACAGGAATAATAGAAAGGTTACGACAGTACCCAGCGCTCCAATAATCAGAGTAGCATCAACCGGTAGAGTTTGAGAAATAACAAACAGGGGCTCACTCCAACCTAGATAGTGAAAGAGACCATATAAAAAAAGCATAACCATGGCGGCAGGCAGCACAATAACCTCCCGAGCCAGCCAAGAGGTGCGCCATTGAGTAGCCGATCTCCAAGCCCGCTCTGGACGCCCCAGATGAAACACCGACGCTATCAATCCCCCAATCAACAACGACAATGAAATCATACTACCTGTTGCGTAGTATTCGTGACTCTGGGCTGGTAAGAGATTAGCCAAAGAGTAGAGCTGGCCTGTGTATAGCGCCAGGAAAAGCCCCTGCCCAACACCGATCAGTGTGGTTAGGAAGATAACGGAAAAGGCGGGATGCATGATTAGTTCTCCGAACTGCTTTGAGCGTTAAGTAACAAGTTTTGCGTCGCAAATCTCATTCTCACTCTCGGTATAACTGCCAGCAGTGATAAGAGACGCCTGTGGCCACTCGATAAGCTCTTTTTAATTAAATTAACACTCATAACCTGAAACTTCCTATCACCAAGAGACATCATCCAGCGTCTCACCACCTTCCGGCAGCGACGGCAGATCTTCCTTCTTCAATGGATTATCCGCACGCACCAACTCATCTTCGTGAATTTGTATCCGGGTCTTGCGACGTGGCAGATAGTGATTTGCAGGTTTTGTTCCCCACTCGGATTGCAGGGCATACCCACCCCGCTCACGAATTGCCACAGAGACCTCTGAATCGGGTTCATGGACATCGCCAAACAACCGCGCACTGGTCGGACAGGCCAGCACACAGGCAGGTTTTCGCTCTGATTCCGGCAGACTCATATCTGTTATACGGTCGATGCAAAGGGTGCACTTCTTCATCACCCGCTGTTTCTCATCAATCTCGCGTGCGCCATAAGGGCAGGCCCAGGAGCAATATTTACAGCCAATGCATTTATCGTAATCTACCAACACTACCCCGTTATCCTTACGTTTGTAAGAGGCACCAGTTGGACAGACTGGCACGCAGGGAGGATCTTCACAATGCAAACAGGATTTAGGAAAGTGGTAAGTCTCAGTATGAGGAAAAACACCTGCTTCATAGGTCTGCACCCGATTAAAAAATGTCCCAGTGGGGTCTTCATCATAGGGGCGATGATCGGTCATGGGACCAGCCCAACCTGATGTATTCCACTCTTTGCAACTGGTCACGCAAGCGTGACAGCCAACACAGACATTAAGATCGATGACAAGTGCGAGTTGTGTCATTTATATAAACCAATAAAAAAATTAATCGATGTTGTGCTTGCGGCGAAATTTTCCTGCAAAAAAACCTTGCCATTTTCCACGTTTAGCATCCTGTCCAGGCACTCTCTTTTGTAGTTTAAACTGAGGGGACGTGACCTTAGGTTCATGAGCTTCTGCAGGGTAGATCCTGACCCGCACATCAAACCATGCAGCCTGTCCCGTCACAGGGTCTGAATTGGACATATGCTCCCCTGCTTCACAAGGTGGTAGCTCTTCTGTAATCAGGTGATTAATCAGAAACCCTTTCTGCGACTCATTCGCTTTGGGATCCAATCCCCAGGCACCTGCCGCTTTGCCAATGGCATTCCAGGTCCATACGGTTCCAGGTTCTACCGCCTCAGAAAAGCGCGCCATACAGCGCACTTTATTGGTCGGCGATTCAACCCATATCCAGTCGCCATCGCCAAATCCAATAGACTCCGCCAGCTTCGGATTGACGAAAAGATAGTTATGGGTATGTATTTGACGCAACCAGGCATTCTGGGAGTCCCAAGAGTGGTACATGGCCATCGGACGCTGGGTTAGGGCGCTGATCTGGTATTTCTGCGAGTCAATCAACTTATGCTCCAGCGGAGCAGTATAGAAAGGCAGAGGATCGAAATGATCACTAACTCGCTTACGTAACCGATCTGGAGGCTGCCTGCCCGGTAACTTACCCTGGGCAGCCAATACTATGCGCTCTGGCCCACTCCAAATAACCCTTATTCCAGTTACGCATATACTGATATGACTTAGGCAACTCGTGGTGATAAACACAACCATTTTTCTGATACATCTCCCACTGACGTGGATTGGGCTCACCTTTGAGAAACTTTTCTCCACCTTTACCTCGCCAACCAGCCAGGAAACCAATACCAGAACCAGGGGAGCTTTCGTAGTTGGTAATAAAATCGGGGTAGTTGCGAAATTTTCGACTACCATCCTCTTTGACAAAAGCGGGTAGTCCGAGACGGCCACCCAACTCTATCAGCACCTCTTGAAAGGGCTTACATTCACCTTTTGGAGGTACAACCGGAATACGTACTGAGTCGACCGGGCCATCGAATTCCGATATAGGCCGATCGAGCATTGACATCGCATCATGCCGTTCCAGATAAGTGGTATCGGGTAGCACCAAATCGGCAAAGGCCACCGTCTCTGACTGAAAGGCATCTGCGACGATAATGAAAGGGATCTTATATTCACCCTGCTCATCCTTATCCTTAAGCATGTCACGTACATTTTCCGTATTCATCGAGGAGTTCCAGGCCATGTTCGCCATAAACAGCAACATCGTATCGATCGGATAGGGATCACCCCGCCATGCATTGGTGATGACATTGTGCATTAAACCGTGAACAGATAGGGGATACTCCCAGGAGAAGGCCTTATCGAGCCTGACTGCTTCACCCTTCTCATCAACGAACAGGTCATCCGGCTTGGCAGGCCAGCCCAGTGGCATGCCGTCCAGAGGAGTATTGGGCTGCACGGCATCGGGAGAGTTGGGCGGCTTGGGACAAGGTGGTATCGGACGAGGGAAAGGGGCCTTGTGACGAAAACCTCCTGGACGGTCGATCGTACCAAGGAGGGTCATCAGGATACCAAGGGCACGAATTGTCTGGAATCCATTCGAATGAGCAGCCAAGCCGCGCATGGCATGGAAGGAGACTGGGTTTCCGGTTACACTCTCGTGGTCATTATCCCAACTATCAGTCCACTGGATTGGCAGTTCTATTTTTTGGTCTCGCGCAACAACCCCCATTTCATGAGACAAGCGACGTATCGTATCAGCCGGGATACCGGTAATGTCCGCAGCCCATTCGGCTGTATACTCCTCGACCCGATCTTTCAGCAGTTGAAAGGCCGGTTTCACTGCCGTGCCATCCTCAAGCTTGAAACTTCCTAGCAGACGGGGATCACTACCCGGAGTATGGGTTGAGATCTCCCGATCAAGTTCGCGGTCCCACCAGAGTTTATTCTCCGGATCAAAGCACCCCTCTTCAATATGCATCTCAAAACGGCGGAACAACCCATAATCATCCTGCTCAGGATCGTCCACCACCAACTCAGCGGAGTTGGTGTATTTAATCAGAAACTCCCGGTCGAAAAGCCCTTGGTGAATCAGCTCACGAATGATAGCCAGTAACAGCGCCCCATCTGTACCTGGTCTGATAGGCACCCACTCATCGGCAATCGCGGAATAGCCTGTTCGTATTGGATTAATAGAGATAAACCGCCCACCACGCCGTTTGAAATCAGCGAGGGCGATTTTCATGGGATTCGAGTGGTGATCCTCCGCCGTGCCGATCATAATAAATAACTTAGAGCGATCTAGATCCGGGCCGCCAAACTCCCAAAAAGAGCCGCCGATAGTATAGATCAAGCCCGCTGCCATATTCACCGAACAAAATCCGCCATGTGCCGCATAGTTTGGTGTACCAAACTGCTTGGCAAACAATCCAGTCAGCGCCTGCATCTGGTCACGACCAGTAAACAGTGCGAATTTCTTCGGGTCCTCAGCGCGTATCTTGGCCAATCGCTCTTCAATAAGAGCGAAAGCCCGCTCCCAGGAGATCTCCTCAAACTCAGAGTCACCCCGCTCAGCCCCCTGCTTACGCAGCAATGGTTTGGTTAAGCGTGCTGGCGAATACTGCTTCATGATGCCTGAAGAGCCCTTGGCACAAATAACCCCCTTATTCAGAGGATGATTCGGATTGCCTTCAATATGACGTATTTCGCCATCCCGTAATGTGACCCGAATGCCACAGCGGCAGGCACACATATAACAGGTGGTCTCCTTGGTCTCGACGCGACCCATTTCGCTATCGGAGTGTTTTGTGGGGTCCTGCATAGTGTAAAAGCCTTAATCCTGATCTGATACGAGAAAAACTTGAGAACTGACAATATTAGCTTTTTATTATTTACCATGCCAGCCAATTCCCATAACGATCCTTTGGGGAGGGCATATTTTCACTAATGACTAGAAATACCTGGTTAGGCGCTTAGGGCTTCGGAAAAAACGAATTATCCAATCTGGCTG
Organism: Candidatus Thiodiazotropha sp.; assembly: GCA_037382065.1. Lineage (GTDB taxonomy): Bacteria > Pseudomonadota > Gammaproteobacteria > Chromatiales > Chromatiaceae > Thiodiazotropha. The sequence goes on from JARRQF010000258.1 coordinate 6,819, forward strand.
CTCTCTCAGGGCAGCTTATGCGTTGCCGATTCAGTTACATATCCATGATATGTGCCCTTATCTGCGCCTTAAATCTAAACTGATACCCTGCTTAATGAATTATTTCCAAGCCCCATATCTGGCGATATACTAAAAAATAACAATAATAACAAATAGATACAATCTTATTACTAAACGCTCCTTGCCAGCTTGAAATACAAAAAGCGAGTCCCAATATAGCAGTTAGAGACATAGGTCTGGTGTTTTTTAAATTCATTTGGAGGTAATGACATGTTCGGAAATCTAGGTGGTTTTGAAAACAACTTATTTGATGAATTCAGGCATGTAGAACAAGAGCTAGAGTGGCTCTTAGGCAATCCTTCGGCAACAGGCAATATCCGCTCTGTAGCAAAAGGTGCCTACCCACCGATCAATATCGCTACTAACTCGGAACAGGTGGATGTCTATCTGTTCGCTGCTGGAATTGATCCTGCTTCTCTTGATATCTCTATCCAGCGAAACATATTGACGGTAAAAGGTGAGCGCAAGCCAGATGAAAAAGATAGAGCAGCAGGTAATTTCTATCGCAAGGAACGTTTCGAAGGCGCTTTTCATCGCGTTGTAACCCTGCCTGATGATGTGGACCCTGAAAAAGTAGAAGCACGATACACTAATGGGGTGCTTCGAATCATCGTGATGCGTCATGAAGCAGCTAAACCGCGTCAAATCGAAATCAATTAAATGTTTGGAGGTTTTGATATGTCTAGCGATAAACATGTAGCCAAGAGTGATTCTACCCAGGTAGAGAAAGTACCAAATCAGAATAGACCTATTATACCGGCGGTCGATATCTATGAAGACGCTCAAGGAATATATCTGAAAGCGGATATGCCAGGTGTATCGAAAAATAATCTCGATATCCAAATAAACAATGACACGCTCTCTATCAATGGCGAGATGGAAATACCTGTTTCTGAGAGAATGGAAGCGCTCTATGCTGACATTCGTTCAAAACGCTACCAGCGAAGTTTCAGTATCAGCCGGGAACTGGACAGCGATAAGATTGATGCCAGCTTAAACGATGGTGTACTAACAATGCACATACCTAAACGAGACCAATTCCAATCGCGTAAGATCGAGGTACAAGTGGAGTAAATATAAGGCAATAAACAACCTCTACTTACTAATCAGACGATATATGATCTGATTTACAGCTTCCCTGAGTGAATATATTTAGTGCATTCCCACGCTCTGCACGGGAATGCACACCATTTCCTATTGCAGAATGGTTTAACCATTATCTCTCTTATCTCATACCCTCTTATCACCGATGAACTTCTGTATTGTTTTATGGTCTTTTCATTCATTCGATTATCACAATTTACAAACGAGGCAAGATAGTAGGAGAACTTAATGAAACGACATCTATCATTAACCCTATTTTTAATAATTAGTTTTTTCTCCATAACACTGTTTGCCGAGGAAGGCGGAATAGAAAGTCTTAAACAAACAAGCAAAGCCTTTGCCTCGGTCGCGCAAAAAGTATCTCCTTCCGTTGTATTTATCCAAGTAGAAAACACAAATGAAATGCCTTCAACACAAGGTTCTGTACCCCCATTTAGTCATGATATGTTTCGACGCTTCTTTGGTGAACGATTTAGAGGGTATCCAGATCACCGACAGAGGCCCAAACAACGCCATATGGTTGGACAGGGTTCCGGTTTTATTTTCTCGGTTGATAAAGGGATGTTCTCAAATAAATCCTACATTATGACGAATAATCATGTCGTCGAAGGTTCAAATCATATTCTAGTCACACTCAATGATGGCAGAGAGCTTGAGGCCAGAGTTAAGGGCACCGATCCTAAGTCAGATATTGCAGTGCTTGAAATTGATACTGCTGATATGCCCGCACTTGGGCTGGGTGATTCAAGTCAGCTAATGGTTGGCGAGTGGGTCGTGGCCATGGGTAATCCATTTGGGCTTAGCCATACCATGACAGCTGGCATTGTGAGTGCAAAGGGACGCTCAGGCCTCGGTATTAGTGATTATGAAGATTTCATACAGACCGATGCCGCCATCAATCCTGGGAATTCAGGTGGACCTCTGGTAAATCTGGATGGTGATGTTATTGGCATCAATACCGCCATCTTCAGTCGTAGCGGAGGTTATATGGGATTAGGCTTTGCCATCCCGATCGATATGGCAAAAGGTATCGCCAATCAACTACTCAAGAAAGGTGAAGTTACCCGAGGTTATCTTGGTATTATGATTCAGCCATTGACCTCAGAATTATCGGAATCATTCGGATTAAATCAGCAAAAAGGGATTCTCATTGCTGAAGTTTACAAAAACTCGCCAGCTGAAAAAGCTGGACTCAGACAAGGAGACCTCATCACCAAACTAAATGGAAAAAGTGTGACTGATATTGGTGATTTTCGAAATAAAATATCGCTTACCGAACCTCAAAGCGATGTAGATCTGGTTATCGTCAGAGAGGGTTCAGAAAAACAAATCAGGGTTTTGATTGGTGAGTTAAATGAGAATTCCTATACCACCGCAATGAATGCAAAGCGCTCAGAAAAACTTGGCTTGACAGTACAAACCCTGAATAGTGAATTGGCAAATACCTTTAATCTTAATAGTCACGAGGGTGTGGTTGTTACTGAGGTAGCAGCAGGATCAATAGCCGCAATGGCAGGAATTCAACCAGGCGTTGTGATCATGGAAGTCAACCGAAAACCGGTAAACAATGCTCAGCAGTTTAAAGAGCTAATTGATCAGGCAGCCGGCAATAGACGGGTCTTGCTATTGGTTAGCAAGAACAATGTAGCACAGTTTGTTGCACTTCGCTGGTAAAACCTGATCTCATGACCAAGCCCTGGGATGGAAACCAGGGCA
>JARRQF010000259.1:0-7779 GCA_037382065.1 Candidatus Thiodiazotropha sp.
GCCCTCTGCTGCGTTGTCCTGCTTGAAAAGGGCGCGCCATTCCCTGCGCAGGACGCCTTGCATAGGACGGCTTCTCGGCACGCTGATTTCCTAAAGCAGTATAGGACACCACACTAGGATTGGCTTGAAGCCATGAAGACGACAGGTTGAATAACTTGGCCTGGACACAGGTAATCACATACCGATCACCACTTGTACGGCGGGACTCAGGAAGGTAGGAGAGAATAAGTTGGGCAAAAGGCAAGACCTGCCCACTGCTTGCATCCTGCTATTTCTCCGGTGGGTGAAGGACTCTCCCTATAGACATGATGTCAGGGGTTTTGATCCCGGGTGTCAGAATGTAAGGCTTACCCGTCTCAATCTAGAAAAGGAGGAAACCAGATTATTACCGAACGAAACGGAATATCCATTGCTAAGAGGACTCTTGAGGCTGCGCTTCGCGAAACTGTAAACGGTGAATATAGTGAGAAAGAAAATCTTATATTTCAACAACCTATTGATAGTAACAATCATACTGACCATTTGCGGGATACCAGGCATGACTGCTTCCGTGGGTTTAACCACCGCCGCGACGCCCACAGCGGCCCAAACAGAGAAATCACAGATCATTAGCGTCTGGACCCATATGTTGCCAGGCAGCATCGAAGGCGATGTGTTTGCAGAGACTATACGCGCCTTTGAACAGGCCCAAAGTGATTACATAATTGAAGTAGTGCCAATAGCACCCGAAACCTATGCTGACCGGATTATAGGCAGTGCCCAGTCCGGTAGTCTTCCATGCGCCTTGGAATTTGACGGTCCCTACCTCTACAACTTTACCTGGTCAGGCTACCTGCAACCGATTGACCGGTTTGTTTCCGCACAGTTAAAAGCCGATTTTTTGCCCTCGATTATCGCCCAGGGTACATTTAACGGACAACTCTATAGCCTGGGACAGTTTGACACTGGAATGGTGATCTATGGCAATCGCCGTTATCTACAGGCGGCAGGCGTGCGTATTCCGACCTTTGAGAAACCGTGGAACTTGGCCGAATTTGAAGAGGCGCTGGAAAAACTGACCGCCCTGCCGGAGGTAGAGCATGCGCTTGATATGAAAGTCAATTACGGCCGAAGCGAGTTTTATACCTACGGGTTTTCACCCATCTTGCAATCCTTCGGCGGTGATTTGATTGATCGCAGCACCTATCAACAAGCCAGTGGCGTGTTGGATGGACCCCAGTCGGTTAAGGCCATGCAGCACTTTCAAAGTTGGTTCCAAAAGGGCTGGGCCGGCAAATCCGCTGCTACAGATGACGATTTTTATGGATCAAAGAAAGCAGCCCTCGCCTGGGTGGGAACCTGGATGTACAAACCCCATGCCGATGGTTTAGGGAAGGATCTGGTTGTGCTACCGATGCCTGATTTTGGCGCCGGCTCCAAGACCGCCATGGGTAACTGGAGCTGGAGCATAAGCAGCAATTGTCAGAATCCCGCCGGCGCTTGGTCTTTTATAAAGTTCCTGCTCTCCCCGGAAGAGATGTTACGGATGACGAACAAAAGCGGAGGACCGCCTGCCCGGCTGTCAGTCCTGGCGCAGTCGAAGCTGTATGGTGAAACAGGCCCCCTGCGCCTGGTTGCACAACAACTTGAAAGTGACCGAGCCATTCCCCGCCCTATTACGCCAGCATATGCCACCATTTCCAAGGTGTTTGCAGAAGCTGTGGACAATATAATTAATGGGGCAGATGTCCAAGCAGAGCTAACTCAGGCGGCAAAGAAAATCGATCAGGATATCAAGGATCACCAGGGCTATCCGATTAAATAAGTCGCTGAGAGGGTAGAGTGAAAGTATCGGGCATCAAATCTAAATTGCTGCTTGCCTTTATCTCTGTCCTCGTCATCATCACCGGGCTGAATGTGGGGCTGGCCATCTACCTGACCACTCAACAGAGCGAGCGGGAGGCATTTGCCAGCCTGGGCCGGCAAACCGCCTTGTTAAGCTATGAATTACAACAAACGATCATTAACCTGCGTGCAATTGCCGAAAAGAATGTTTCCGGAATCAACAACTTGAGCGACCTGGCCACACTTTATGCCAAAACACAACAATTTACGACCTATCCTGAGCTAGCAGCAAAGAATGAACGGGGATTCCTGTTCACCAAAGTCATTTCACTGAATCGACTCCAGGTAATCCTGCGGACGGCCGATTTTTCCAGCGCCGCTGTTTATACAGGCAATGAGTTAAGTCATTACATAACAACCACCGAGGCGGGTATGAGCCTGTTCCGGGACGGCGACAAGACGCTGATCAAATCGGGGCAAAACCAAGCCGGGGAACTGGTGTTCAACAACTGGCCTAATTGGCGTGAAGGCGCCCCGCCTCCTCTAATCACTTCTCACATCACCTTGGTGAACCAGCCAACTATCTCCTTTGATTTTGCTCCAGATCAGATGGTGGTATTACAAATCGTCGTCCCGGTTCAGGCATTGACTCGAACGGTTATGCAAAACAACATAACTTTAGGCTCTCCCGAGGGGCTTCTGGTTAATGATCCCGCTATCGCCACCCCGAAGATGTTAAACCAGAGCAAGCCGGGCCAAAACAAACCAGAGATCATCGGCGCCTTTGTATTTAAGAAGGTCTTTGGCCAAGGATTTTTGCAAGAAGTTGCCCAAAAAACTGGATTGCTGCCAGCCCTGTACTCGTTAGATGGAATCGATCAAATCCAATTAGTGGATATGAAAATGAAGCCTGCGGATCTTGCACAATGGGTGGCCGAGGGTCAGGCAGCAATGGAGCGACAGACCTGGCAACACAACCTGGTGGTAGGCCGGGAGTCCTATTATCAAACCCTGGCGTTGTGGCAGTTTGAGGAGAAACCCCGGCTGATTATCGGCTTTGCCCAGTCGGGGGCAAGCGCCGCCCGGAAAGTGCGTGAAACGGTCACCGGTCTAATGAGCGTGGCCAGCCTGGTGTTGATTGTAGGGGGGATATTGGGCTATCTACTGTTTGGTCGCCTGGTCAAACCGATTACGGACTTAACTGAAGCAGTTTCCCGTATCGGCCTGAACAGTCCGTTCAATGGTTTCGCCCAGAAAACAGTGCCAATTATTTCAGATACGCTGGTTGCGATTGACCTTCGATCTAACGATGAAGTGGGTCAACTGACCGCCGCGTTCAATGCCATGATCATACAACTCCGTCAATCGTTTGAAACACTGGAACAACGGGTCGATGAACGGACTCAGGAGCTACAAATCGCCAAAGAAAAGGCCGAAGCAGCCAACCAGGCCAAGAGCGCCTTCCTGTCTAACATGAGCCACGAACTGCGCACACCGCTCAACGCCATCCTCGGATTCTCCAACCTCATACGCCAAGACCCGCTGATACCAGATAGCCAGCATCAGAACCTCGATATCATCAACCGTAGCGGAGAATACTTGCTACGCCTAATCAACGACATACTGGATATGGCCAAGATCGAAGCCGGGCGGGTGCAACTAGAAGAGGCGCCGTTTGACCTAGGCGCCATGGTGCGAGACATCACCGAAATGATGCGTATACGTGCCGAAGAGAATGGCCTGCAACTGTTGTTTGACCAGACATCACTCTTCCCGCGCTACATCGTCGGCGATGAGGCCCGTTTGCGCCAGATACTCATCAACCTGATAGGAAACGCCATTAAATACACGCAACAGGGTGGTGTATCACTGCGCTTGGGCACCAAGCAAAACAAAAGATCTCACATGCTATTCGAGGTTGAGGATACCGGCCTCGGCATCTCGCCTGAAGATCAGCAGCATGTCTTTGACCCTTTCGTGCAAGTGGGCAAGCGAGACATCAACAAAGGCACCGGGCTCGGGCTGGCCATCACCCACAAATACGTGCAGATGATGGGTGGAAGCATCAGCCTGGAAAGCGAACCCGGCAAAGGCTCGTCATTCAGGGTCGAACTTCCACTAAACGAGTCAAAGGAAAGTGACATCACCAAACTGACGCAGACAGAGATGAGTGATGTAGAGAAATTGGCCACAGATCAACCCGAGTACCGAATCCTGATCGTCGAAGACCAGCTTGAAAATCAGCTGCTGCTGACTAAATTGCTCGAGTCTGTCGGCTTCCGGGTGAAGATAGCCGAGAACGGAGCGCAGGGCGTAGAACTGTTCCAAAGCTGGCATCCGCACTTCATCTGGATGGATCGGCGCATGCCGGTGATGGATGGCATGGAAGCAACGCGGCGTATCCGTGAACTACCAAACGGCAAGGCGGTAAAGATCGTCGCGGTGACCGCTTCAGCATTTGACGAACAGCGCAGCGAAATGCTTGATGCCGGTATGGACGACTACGTTCGCAAGCCCTACCGTGCGCATGATATCTACGACTGCATGGCAAAACACCTGGGCGTGAAATATCTTTATACGGGCACGCATGAGCCACATGAGTTGGATGTAACATTAACGCCGGAGATACTTGATGGTTTGCCGGAGGAGTTGCTCGGCGAGCTCAAGGAGGCGTTGCTAAGCCTTGAACCTGAGCGCATTGAGACAGTTATCAAACGGCTTGGGATTCACGATCAAGCAGTACAAAAGAAGCTGAGCCAGCTCACCGGGAATTTTGACTACCCTACCATCCTGCGGGCCTTGCAGAAGGGCCGATGAGGATTCTACGACAAGTGTGAAAACGCACGAGCGTCACGAGCCACCAGACAATACAGGTAGCGAATGAATACGGTTTTGGTGTAATTAGCTGTAATTAGAGTTAGGGGCACCCATTAAATATTGCCATCTTGCCCTCGGTGAGATAGCCTCTCCAAAACTCATTGGATACAACAAGGAGGTTGTAATGATATGCGCTCGTGAAACCCTGGTCAGATTGGGAGCCACCCCCTACTACCACTGCATCTCCCGCTACGTACGCCGTGTCTGGCTGTGTGGTGAAGATCCGTATGCTGGCCAAAACTTTGAGCATCGACGCTAATGGGTGCTGTATCGACTGTGGGATTTAGTGGATAACTTCGCTATCGATGTGTGCGCTCACGCCATTCCCTCAAACCATTTTTATGTTGTGCTGCATGTGGATGCGAAAAAAGCCAAAGGCTGGACGGAGCGGCAAATCATCGAACAGTGGAAACGGCTATACAAAAGCCATAGGCTGGATCAGGATCTCGATACTGGTCTGACCGCAGCGCAAGTCGCGCCTGGGGTCAAAACGAAGGCCAGCGGTGGGCTCTACAAACTGACGCTTGCCCCGACTTTTAACCTGGATACATTCTGCGATATTATTGAATGTCCCGCAATACGATTTCTCGCTTCGTACATGGACTGGGATGAAGATCTCAATAATTTCAACTATGGAGAAGCACTGGATGAGCCAGGCACCTTTAGCCAAACCGGCTGGGGAGACTCAGACCACTGGTTGTACGGTGTGCAAATGGAAATCTGGTTCTAATCGCTGTAGTCCAGATACAGTCAGACAAGCTCTAATGGCTCTCTTATCGATCAAGTGGAGTTACTGCTTAACAATCCACCCCACTTGATCAAGAGGAGATCGATTTTAAACAAATCACATGTACCAAACACCCGATCTCATCTTCCATGAACTCTTTGTCGATCTGCAAAATAGCGGTATTTTCACAGATGATAAAATCATCTCAGATGCTTTGCCAAAGGCCAGTCCAGAAGAAATATTAAAAGCATATCGAAAAGAGAAAGGTGAGCCCGATTTTGATTTAAAAATATTCTTCGATCGGTTTTTTCAACCCAACCGGCATAAGTCAGTAGATTTCAAAAGCGATAGTTCGCGATCTATCAGTGAACACATTGAAATACTTTGGGGTGTTTTAAAACATAAAGCTGATGTGGCGGTAGAAGGAAGTTCACTCATTCCATTGCCTTGTCCTTATATTGTTCCTGGTGGAAGGTTTAGTGAAATTTACTATTGGGACAGTTATTTCACCATGCTGGGTTTGCAAGTGAGCGGGAAAATTGATGTCATCGAAAGTATGGTCGATAATTTTTCATGGCTCATTAAAACGATAGGCTATATCCCCAGTGGCAATCGAACTTATTATCTGGGGCGATCACAGCCGCCATTTTATGCGTTGATGGTGGATCTGTTGGTGGAGACAAAGGGGTGTGAGGCTTTAGTAAAATATCTACCATTTATGGAAAAAGAATATGCGTTTTGGATGTCAGGACAGGCCACAATAGAAGGTAGTGATTCCGTGGTCGCAAGCAATCATGTTGTGAGATTAGGGAATGGAGAGTTCCTTAATCGCTACTTTGATCAATATCATCGGCCGCGTATAGAAATGTATGCAACTGACTTAGAGCTTGCCAAAAAGACTAATCGACCAGCCGGTGATTTGTTTTCAGATATTCGAGCAGCTTGCGAATCTGGCTGGGATTTCAGCTCTCGATGGTTGCGACATGCGAATGATTTAACAACCATTCATACCACAGAAATATTGCCAGTGGATTTGAATTGCTTGTTATATTATTTGGAAATAACAATCGCGAAGGGGCATGCCACACAAGGTAATACTTCATCCTTTGAGCGGTTCGATTATTTATCAAAAAGACGAAAGGCGCTGATCCTGAAATATCTTTGGAATGAAAGTACCGGCTATTTTCATGACTATGATTTTGTAGAAAATGATCAAACGGATGCTTTGACATTGGCTGGAATGTTTCCTCTTGCCTTTAAACTTGCAAATAAAGAGCAAGCTAATAGTTGTGCGGAAATTGTCAAAAAATGCTTTCTTAAAGCAGGGGGTCTGGTGACCTCGCTAACTCATTCAGGACAGCAATGGGATGCGCCCAATGGATGGGCGCCCTTGCAATGGATCGGGGTGCAGGGACTTAGGAATTATGATTTTTATGAGTTGGCAAATGATAGTTCGAATAATTGGAAGCAACTCAATGCCGATATTTATCATAGAACAGGTAAATTACTGGAAAAATATAATGTGGAAGATATGAAGTATCAGGGCGGAGGAGGGGAGTATGAAGTGCAAGATGGCTTTGGATGGACGAATGGGGTCTTGTTGAAATTGTTATCGGAAAAATAACCGGCAAAGAAGTCTACAAAAAACAGAGTCGTAGCATTCGGGCTGTCGAGGATCGACACCTGCGTATCCTAGTCCTACCTCATCACCTTTGGCCGGGATATCATAGGGACGGGTCCCTCCCGGACAAGGTGGTCGAAGGGAACGAAATAGCTCGACTCGGAGTTGTAGCTGGGGCTGACCTCAGTCAGTTGCAGGGTGAGACTGCAGACGCCTTCAAGGGAGCGAGCATATCCCTACCCCGGCAACCCCCGCCTTGCTGCTGGCGGATGCCTATGGTGATCGGTTGGCCCTGCTTCCGACGATCGCTGAAAGCGTGACCACGGATTAGGCCCAGGTACCGCTGAACTACACGAGCGGGGCGGCAGCGATGCGCCTGTTGGGGATCTCCTGTTGGGGGCTCTGGCCGATTGATTTATAAGCACATACCAGACATCTGTTTAGCAACTCTTGATTCCCGATATCGGCCAAAAGCGGTAATTCAAATAGACGGGAATTACAATCAGAAACCTCCAGGTAGCGGACTATTCAAGAAAATATCAAATTTCGTCTTTGTCACGACTTGCTACGAATGAATAACGTGACAGTGGTTGGCTAACTTATTGAAATTTCATTTAAATTATTGTTTCATAAGGGTCTTGCTATAAATGTTTAACGAGACCCCTTGTCTCGTTAAAACAACTGTTGGGCGTAAAAGTTACATGAAGCCATTTATCGCATTCAAAAAGAT
>JARRQF010000260.1:0-5437 GCA_037382065.1 Candidatus Thiodiazotropha sp.
TGACCGCTTAGCGTCTCGCCCGAAGGGAAGCCTGCTCAGGCCAGGATACTGCGTTGCAATGCTTGAACCTAAAAAAATCAGTTGACCGCTCCATTCTAATAACAGGTATCTGATTTTGATGAAAATAGCTTCGATGGTTAGGGTCACCTACTGGGTGAATCACGCTACAACGTGAATGGCACGCTTGTGGCGGCACATGGCGGCGTTGCAACCCCTTGGAATAGCGGGCTATTGCGCGCCGTGCATGGATGCACCCGTGTCTCGGGCACATGCATGTGCAGAACGACCCTTGCCCTGTACCACCACAAGCGCACTCTTCACGCTGTCCAACTGATCTTTTTAGGTTAATGGTCGTGCAGCAATCTGGGCTGATTGGCCAAGGAGATTGGCTTTAGGTTAAACATGGTTTATGATCACTCTCTTTTTTTGGCCAAATTGGTCAATGAATGCCTCCTGTGGAGATAAGCTCATGGCGCGCGTTACTGTTGAAGATTGCATGGATTATGTAGAGAACCGTTTTGACTTGGTATTGCTCGCTACCAAACGGGCTCGTCAACTGGCGAATGGTGTAGAGCCATTGCTGCCATGGGAAAATGACAAGCCTACCGTTATGGCATTGCGTGAAATTGCTGAGGGTCTGATTTCTCACAAGGACACAGATGCTCCTGCTGCTGAAGATTTGGTTATGGATGAGGCGATGATGGATATCGATATCTCGCCCATGGGACCCAATCACTAAAGCAAATTCTCACCGAGTTCTCGAATACCTCTCTTATCAGAAAAAGTGACTTGCAACTGAGGGATGAATAGGCACAGAATCCTCCTTATTCAGAGAAGATGGTGTGTGCTACATGAGCAATCCTTTAGGTATATTAGAGAATGATCAGGAAACTCCCCGTTTCCTGATCAGTGATCTGTGCGCCTATTTAGAAGAGTACCTGTCAGCAGAGCATATCCGCGAGGTCTATCGTGCCTATCTATTTGGTGCCGAAGCCCATGTTGGGCAACATCGTAAAACTGGCGAACCCTATATCTACCATCCCGTCGCTGTGGCTCGTATCTTGGGCGGCATGCGTATGGACTACAAATGCCTAATGGCAGCGATCCTGCATGATATTATTGAAGACACCCCCACCGCCAAAGAGCAGTTGGCCGACATCTTCGATTCTGAGATCGCCGATTTGGTAGATGGGGTCAGTAAACTGACCAAGATTGACTTTAATTCCCAAGCGGAGGCTCAGGCGGCCAGTCTACGTAAGATGTTATTGGCGATGACCAAGGATATCCGGGTCATTTTAATCAAGCTTTCAGACCGACTGCATAACATGCGTACTCTGGGGGTAATGCGGCCTGAGAAATCACGCCGTATCGCAAAAGAGACTTTGGACATTTTCGCCCCCATTGCCAACCGACTCGGTATCAATAGTATGCGCCTTGAGTTGGAAGAGCTGGGATTTGCTGCCTACTGGCCGATGCGCTATCGTGCGCTCAAGCGAGCTGTCAGCGATGCCCGAGGACACCACCGCGAACTGATAGAAAACGTGGAAACTGTATTGGCTGCACGGCTGGAGCAGGAGGATTTTCAAGGTAAAGTCTACGGACGTCAGAAGCACCTCTATAGCATCTATCAGAAGATGGTTGAGAAAAAGCTGAGTTTCTCCGAGGTTGTCGATGTGTTTGCGTTTCGCCTGGTGGTTGACCGAGTCGATACCTGCTACCGGGTTCTGGGTGTTGTGCATAATCTCTACAAGCCCATGCCTGGACGCTTCAAGGATTATATCGCGATTCCTAAGGCGAACGGCTATCAGTCATTGCATACCGTATTATTTGGTCCACAGGGTATACCAATTGAGATCCAAATCCGCACAGAAGAGATGGATAAGCTGGCAGAATCCGGTATTGCAGCCCACTGGATGTATAAGACCGGAGAAGCGAGTGGTCAGTGGGTTAAATCCCGAGCCTCTGATTGGCTGCAAAATCTGTTGGAGATGCAGCAGGGAGTTGGTGATTCAATCGAGTTTCTGGAGCACGTTAAAGTTGACCTTTTTCCTGATGAGGTCTATGTTTTCACGCCCCGTGGACGCATTATGGTATTACCCAAGGGAGCGTCGGTTGTCGATTTTGCCTACAGCGTACATACCGACGTCGGTAATACTTGTGTGGCAGCACGGGTTGATCGACGTCTGGTGCCCTTGAGGACCCGATTGCACAATGGCCAGACTGTGGAGATCATTAATTCTGAGACGGCAGGTCCTAGTCCTGCTTGGCTCAATTTTGTGGTAACAGGCAAAGCTAGGGCCAATATCCGCTCATTTTTAAAAAACCTCAAAACCCAAGAAGCTGAGAGTTTGGGGCGGCGTCTGTTGGAGCGAGAATTGAACCTGCTCTCCCTAAAATTGGATGAGATCAGCCAAAAACGGATTGATCAGATATTGAAAGAACTTCGCATGGAAAGTCTTGAGGTTCTGCTGGCCGATATTGCGTTAGGCAACCATATGCCGATGTTGATTGCACGCCGCTTGGCGGAAGAGGACTTGGCACCCGTGGCATCGGAGATGAATCAACAGGAGGAACTGCCAGCCGGTGTATTGGCGATCCGAGGGACTGAGGGGATGGTGGTTAATTTCGCCAAGTGTTGTCGGCCAATCCCAGGAGATGCGATTGTCGGGGTGTTCAATCCTGGCAAGGGTATCGTTATCCATCTTCAGGGGTGCCCCAACCTGGGGGATTACAAGAAGCATGGTCATAAGTGGATTGAGGCAGAGTGGGAGCCTGACGTAGAGGGTGAATATACGACCAAGATTCGGGTTGAGTCAGGCAATCAGCGTGGGGTACTGGCCTCGGTAGCTTCAGTTATTTCTCAACAGGACTCCAATATTGAGCATGTCGGATCTGAAGAGCGTGATGGACTCTCATCGACCCTGGTGTTTATTCTTACCGTAAAAAATCGCCGTCATTTAGCAAGAATTCTACGTCAGGTACGCTCTCTACCATCGGTGATGCGTATCTCCAGGGTTAAATAATGTAAAAAGAGGATTGTGATTATGGCTCGTGAAATTATTAGTACAGATCAGGCTCCACAAGCGATTGGTACCTATTCACAGGCAGTCAAGGTTGGGCAGACTGTCTATCTGTCTGGGCAGATTCCCTTGGTTCCAGAAACCATGGAGATGATTGAAGGAGGAGTTGAGCTGCAGATTCGTCGAGTGTTCGATAACTTACAAGCTGTCGCAAGGGCTGCTGGAGGGAGTCTGGCAGATGTTGCGAAGTTGAATGTATTTCTTACCGACTTAGCAGACTTTCCTATAGTAAATCAGGTAATGGCCGATTATTTCTCACAACCCTATCCCGCTAGGGCAGCGATTGGTGTTGCAGCTTTACCAAAAGGGGCTGCTGTCGAAATGGATGCGGTTATCGAATTTGAGTAGCAACTATTCGAGAATATCCCTGATATCTAAATGCCTTTGTGTGAAAGGCAAGCGTGGTTGTTAAAAACAAAAAACAGCCTGGTAGGCTGATTGTATGGTGGAGATGTAAAGCTGGTTCAACCTAAAAAGATCAGTTGGACAGCGTGCCATTCACGTTGTCGCGTGATTCACCCAGTAGGTGACCATAATCATCGAAGCTATTTTCTTTAAAATCAGAAACCTGCTATTAGAATGGAGGGGTCAACTGATTTTTTTAGGTTCAATAACGGGTAAGCTTCGAGGGCGCTTCTCTGTGTTGCTTGTAGGCTTCCTTCCAACTTTTTGACATGACGGGTCCATCTGGTGATTTTTCATACCGACGCTTGAATAAGCCGCAGAGCCGGCAGAAAACATTCATTTGATCGAACATATCATCTTCTGAGGTGGGCATGCTCTTGCGTCCTATATCAAGCCCGATAATGCGATCAATGCCACCAGCTACCGCACATGGATACCAACCATAAGGGGTTAAACCTATTCCTGCCCATTTGGTAACTAGGCAGCCATTAGTATAGTTGGCATTGCTGTACTCAGGGCAGTCATCAGGTGCAACATTGAAAGTCATGAAGGGCTGAACCCGGCTATCCTTAAACGTGTTATCTACTATGATTTCAGGGGGTAGGCGTTTAATTGCCTTCTGCACCTTTTGCCCAAATCCGTTGGTAACTAACTCAATCTTTGTGTTTGGGCTATGTGATCTTTGCCAATCTAGCAGGGTGTCAATGATAGTAAAGAATTCGGGATGCAGTGTAGGTTCACCGCCTAGCACGCGGATCAGTTCCCACTGTTGATTGGTTGCGATGCTTTCCTTTACAAATCGCTTAATCTGCTTTGCATCCATTCGTTCACTTGTTGGAGCCTGCTCGCAGGAGCGATTGCAGTTATAGCAACGCAGATTACATGACCATGTCAGGTCAATCTCAACAAAGACTCTGCTTCGTCGATACTGTGGGCCAAGTAAGGAAGTGACAGGTGCTTGAACTCGAAAGTAGCCTAAGAAGCCACTTGCCTTAAGAATTAAGGATCGTAGAGACGCAGGGAGTCTGCTTAAAATCCTTTGATGAGTATATATCATTTAACTGATTTTAATTTCATTATGAAACATTGTGATTAGACAGCAAGCTAACTTATAGCGAACATAGCGTTATTTAGTAAATTTCCAATTTGAGACTCTCCAAGAGAAATCGTTAATTTTTTCTAAAGTTATGATTGGAATGGCTGTTTTTACATGGCTTGGATTTAACCAGCTGTCCATGTTATTTTGCTTTAAGGACAAGGGAAATAAATAACCATTCAAGGATTGCACTGGATTTTGTCCCAGATTCTAGGCGCACAAAGGAGAGCGTTGCCGCTCTATGTGACCCTTTTCACAGTAGGAAGCCGGGCTAAATGACCAGCAAGATTGGATGATTATCTATTTCCCCAGCCCTAATGAGCATATTGTCACTTAATTAAGCAAATTTAAAGGTTAAATCCGTTGCAAATATTAGTTTAAGAGCACTACCCTAGCAAAATTGGATATCATCATCACCTTATATATCCAGTGGGTATTGATTATAACAGTGCTTGCATACTTGTGGTTTGAGGTCCTTGTTTGCCCTAAAATATTTGAGTTATGTTTAATTGTTGCTGTAGCGTAACTCAGAATAACTAAGTTTATTGAATCTGTTTTTAGAATAATTAGTGCCTGTCCATAAACGCAAAATCAATTGAAAAATAATCAGAAATTCTCAAGCAGGCATCTGATTTTGAAGAAAATAGCTTGATGACGGCATCCAAACAGCGTTCACCTATCAGCGATAGGAGCGTTACCAAAAAGCATATCAACCTCGCTGGGGTGAGGCCAAGGTAAAGCGTTATGTCTATCAAAACTCCAAAGGTGGTTGGTGAGAAGCAATAGTGGGGGTGATATCTCTCTTTGGATTAGGAGTGTCACTAGTGTGGTGCTTCATACAAATTGACGATGATAG
>JARRQF010000261.1:0-5426 GCA_037382065.1 Candidatus Thiodiazotropha sp.
TCATCCGCGTTGTTGCGCGCCTTGGAAAGGGAGAAGCCATTCCCGGCGGCACGCGCCTAGCGGCTAACCGCTTAGCGTCACGCTATCATCGTCAATTTGTATGAAGCACCACACTAGTTCTATTTGCTTAAATGAAATAGATTTAGAATTTTCAAGAGCAGAGAAGGAGCAGTTATACTAATCAGACCATCGTGCGTTGGCTCAGGAACTGCGTTATCAAAACTTGTTGTAGGCGTTCTGTAGCAGCGTTTTGATGTTTTTCCGTGAGCCAACACCGAGGGCTGAATGTCGTAGTATCCTACGCATTATTGGATAATGTATTTTTTCCGTAGCCTCTAAAGTTTATGGTGATGAACAATGTTCCGAAAGTGATGTTGCAAGGTGTTTCTGATTAGTTCTTTTTTATCTCTTGTTCTAAATTCTTGCGCATTTTCTCGGTATTAACGTTGGAGAGATCGCCTCCTCTTTCGAAGTGATCGATGAAGAGTCTGCCGATGGTCCGGGTTGCGAGGTTAGAAAGGCCGGCCATGCCGGCGATACCGACCGTGAGCCCGACTCCTGGCATCGATTTGAATAGACTGGAGACGACACTGCTGGTTACCGCTAAGGGGGCGACGCCACCTAGGATGGCGCTGAGCAGTGTACGAATCCATCTCTTTGAGAAGGGAACACCGTATAGTCTGGAAAGGGATGCCACCATGCCAACCTGAGTGCCTGAGATTCCCGCCATATCAGCAATCGGGATTGGTAATATACCAAAGGCGGATGACCAAGCGGCATATTTTGCGACGATGGAATCTGCCTGCTGTTGGCGCAGTATCATCTGGTTCGTTTCTGAGGAGATGACCTCTTCCTCCACAGTCTGGGTTTTTGCTGTCATGGTATTGTCCTATATTTATTTGAACAGTTGTGGTTCGTTTAGTTGGGTGTATCTGACCCATCAAATAATAGACTAATTTTCATTTGTTTTTAGTAGATCTTGCCTCAATGGATATTGGACCATCAAAGTGGTAGCAATTTGTCGGATGATCACACTCTCTCTGAATGATCTTTTTATGTTAATAAATAGAGTATGGCAGCCCCCTATTTCTTGGTGTAGTATTATCTTAGAATCCGCAGTTAAACATGGATTGTTCAAAATTCGTATAGCGTTATTGCATTAACTGATCCAACATATCACTACCTTATATCAGATGTTAGCCATTAACTGTGGTATCTGAAATTATTAAACAGATAGGGTAGTCATTAGATTTAGGGTGCATCCCTGTATGGGATGTGATGATCAAATCAATATCAATACCTTGGGGAATCTTATGGATACGCAAGTCAGTACTGAGCGTCAGCGTGAAGCATCAAATATTATCAGTGGTTACATGGGGTGGTCTTCAGGTGCCAGCCTGCTGCCGGTACCGCTGGTGGATATTGCCGCCGTTACCCTTATACAGATTAAGATGGTTTCCGATTTAGCTAAGCTTTATGACGTGCCATTTTCAGGTAATGTTGCTAAGAGCATTATCGCTGGCTTGCTTGGCAGCCTCATACCTACCGGTTTGGTACGTGGTACGTCTAGCCTATTAAAAGCAGTGCCAGGTATCGGTTCTCTACTTGGAATGATCAGTGCTCCAGCCTTCACTTCGGCATCCACTTATGCGATTGGCAGGCTTTTTACTCGGCACTTTGATACGGGCGGATCACTGCTGGATTTCGATGTCAAATCCAAGCGTGATGAGTTTAAGAAGGAGTTTGACGAAGGGTTAGATAAGAAGCATACAAAGGATGCCTCGAGCAAACCGGCAACGGCTTGATTTCGCATATTTTCGTCGTACAGCCAAACATAAAGGTGGAACAACTCACTCGATGTTCCTGTACTAAACTGGGTTTAGGGAGGAGGAATTTATGTCTGTGGCCATGATTACCGTCTATATTTTTCTCTGTCTCCTTTTGGGCTTCGTAGGTCGTTCGACGAGGGTGGGTGGTATCGGTATATTCCTGCTTGCGATGATTTTTACCCCTCTTGCTGTTGGTCTGATCATGGCCGTGTTCAGACCGCCACAAAATGCTAAGCCATCGGCTACGCTTCATCACGATTGAGCAGGTTTTCAGCTTAATTCTAATGGAGAGAACATTTACGCCTAGGTCAATCATCGGCTCCAGTGCACTCGCAAGATTTTTAGAACGCGAAGCCACGCTGGCTCCCCGTAAGGTACTTACTGTTGCTGCTACTGCTGGGCTTGGTAATGCTATGATTCTGGCTATTATTAACGCGGCAGCGGAGCATGCTGAACAATCTCAGACAAGGCCGATGTATGCGGTCTTTTTCGTCGTCACCATGATTGTGTATGTTATTGCGCAGCGTTGGATACTGATCCAGGCTGCCGAGCAGATAGAAGCAATTATCCATAAGGTACGGATGCGTATTGTCAGGCAGTTGCAGCACTGTGAATTACTTGATGTTGAGCACTTAGGTCATGGGGTTATCTATAGCGGTATTGCACGGCATATGCAGACCCTCTCCCAGTCTGCATCCACCCTTACCATCGCTTTGCAGATGGGGATACTGATTATCTTCGCTACCGCCTACATTGCCTACCTCTCCCTTATATCCTTTGTCACGTTGGCTGTTTTTATGGCCATTGCACTCTCAATCTATTGGCGAAAATCTTTCTCGGTAAAAAACGATTTGCGTAGCACGTTGGAGATGGATAATAACGTCTATACAGTCATTAACGATCTGCTGAATGGCTTCAAAGAGTCAAAGCTTAATCGTGCTAAGGCCCGTGCCATTATCCTGAGGATTGATGAGATTAGCAGCAAGGCATCGTTGATGCGCAGCAATACTCAGATTCTCTTAGCCCAGAACTTTGTCTTTTCTCAGACCACCTTTAACCTACTGCTCGGTACGATGGTTTTTGTGGTGCCGATGCTTACTTCGGGTTATTCGGACGTTGTACAAAAATCGACGACCGCAGTGCTTTTTATTATCGGACCGATTGCCGGTCTGGTTGGCTCAATCCCCATATTCGAGAACGCGTCCACTTCAGCAGAGGCGATCATGGAACTAGAAGAGCGTCTTGAAACCTTGTCTGGAATTCATGAATCAAAGGAACCCATTTCAGAAGTGAATGACGGTGAGTTGCATGCTACACCATTTAGCAATTTTAAAACTATCGAGTTACGTGAGGCGATTTTTCGTTACGACTCCCCCAGTGGTGATCCCAGGGACAGCTTTTCAATCGGCCCTATCGATCTGCTTGTCAAGCGTGGTGAGACGCTCTTTATCACCGGTGGCAATGGCTCAGGGAAATCGACTTTACTAAAGGTATTTACTGGTCTCTACCCATTGAGATCAGGACGTATTTTAGTAGACGGAAAGCGTTTGGATAGCAAAAAAGTTCAGGACTACAGAGAGCTTTTTTCGGCAGTCTTTGGTGACTTTTACCTCTTCTCACACCTCTATGGTATCTCGAACGAGGCCTTGAGTGAGGCAGACGATTTGATCGAACTCCTAGAGATCCATCACAAGGTCCATCTTGAAGGCCTCGATTTTTCAACTATCGATCTATCTTCTGGACAGCGGAAACGTCTTGCTCTGCTCAGTGCGATGCTGGAGCATCGACCGATACTGGTATTGGATGAGTGGGCTGCCGACCAGGATCCTATGTTTCGGCGCAAGTTCTATCGTGAAATATTGGATAGACTCCGCAGCTTCGGTGTGACAGTTGTCGCCGTGACCCACGATAACCGATTTTTTGATGCTGCAGATCGACAAATGCACATGGAAGATGGCCTGATCGGTGCTTACAATTCAGAGTATTTCCATGACTAATCTGTTTTGCATACCTGCGTTTATGGCAAAGCGGTATAAGGGGCATCATCGATGCCACCTGAGTGGGGGATTGGTAACCCATGTGGATTAATAGGTTTTTTCATTCACTCTCTTCCTGGACCGAACGCCACTGGGTTGAACTCTTTGGTACCAGCGCACTCATGCTGCTGTTGCTCTTTGTGCTTTGGCCGCTCATTGTCTACTCCATACCTCCAGGTCATGTCGGAGTGATGTGGTATCGATTTTTTGGCGGGACGATCACCGATTCGAATGGGGAGCTTGGAGAGGGCTTCCATCTCATTTTTCCCTGGGACAAGATCTATATCTATGATGTTCGTCTACAAAGCATTAGCGAGACAATAAACGGCCTGAGTGTGGATGGACTCAATATCAAGATGGATATCACCAGCCGCTTCGTGATTGATAGAAAGTATGTTGGATTTCTACATAAAAGCATCGGTCCGAATTATCAGGAGACTTTGATGCGTCCTCAGCTGCGTAATCTGATTCTCACCTATATCTCCGAACAGGAGTCCTCCGACCTTTACTCAGTGCGGCGGTCGAATTTACAGTCAATTGTCTCTACCCGGTTTCAGGCGGCACTGGCCAACATATCCACTAATGTTGCTTTCGACGCCTCTTACATACGGCTTGAGGATGTACTCATTGAGGAGATTACCCTGCCATCATTCGTAAGGAGCGCTATTGAGCAGAAGGAGCGTGTCCGGCACATGAGCGAAGCCTATGAGTTTCGGCTGCGCCTGGAAGAGCGAGAAAGGCAGCGTAAAAGAATAGAGGCGGAAGGAATTCGAAGTTTTCAGGAGATTGTGGCGCCTGGTATCACCAAAAGTTATCTTCGCTGGCGCGGGATCGAGGCCACTCTCCAGCTCGCCCAGTCAAATAATGCAAAAGTGATTGTTATTGGCAGCGGAGGGGATGGTCTGCCCATTATCCTTAACGCAGATGGGGTATCTCGTGAAGAAGGGCAAGACCCATTAAAATCGAGGATACCTGCTTCGTCAACTCGCAAATCGTCTCAACCATTAAATTCTAAACCTCAGCAGGGGAGCGAAGAGATCTCTCGTTTCCTCAATGACCTGCCGCCGCTCTCTACCTTGGCGGGACCAGCACCACTCACGGCATCCGGATCCGCCCTGCTTCAGGAAATGATGAGTCCACCCGGAATGTCGCCCCAGTCACCAGATGCCGATCCCTTATCTCAGGCGAGAGAAGGGGCAGAAGTGCCTGAAGTGCCTTTAACTCCGACTTCGAAAACTAAGCCTGAAGAGAAATCTATGGATGCTGCTGATACCAGCTTAATAGGGTGGTTCGACCGCATCGTTAACTGGCCATACCGGGAAGAAGGATACAAGTAGACTCGATATTAGGGTCGGGGAAATAAATCATCATCCATAACTACTCCCTCCTAAATTGAATTCGCTGTTTCGCCCTCCTGGGCGAGTCACTTTTCTTTTCTCGCCAACTAGTGTGGTGCTTCATACAAATTGACGATGATAGAAGCCTGCTCAGGCCAGGAGACAAGGCGCAATGCGCAGGGAATGGCTCGCCCTTTTCAACCTAAAAAGATCAGTTGGACAGC
>JARRQF010000262.1:0-5410 GCA_037382065.1 Candidatus Thiodiazotropha sp.
AGCTCTTGAATCGTTTCTTGATACTCATGGTATCTTTCAATCACGGTAAGGTAGTTCATATTGTACTGCTGATCTTGTGGTCATACATATTCAATAAGTTGCAAGAAACAGACCAACCAATGCCGGCTTGCTTCATTGAAAAATTGATGAAGTGTCTGTTCTAAACTGAACATTCGATCGACTT
This sequence comes from Candidatus Thiodiazotropha sp., assembly GCA_037382065.1. GTDB lineage: Bacteria > Pseudomonadota > Gammaproteobacteria > Chromatiales > Chromatiaceae > Thiodiazotropha. The sequence goes on from JARRQF010000262.1 coordinate 185, forward strand.
GTTGTAACCATTAATACACAACTCGCCATGCCTAAAAGAAATGAATCTCCACATACCGAGCACGCAGTGCCTGTCAGGTTTAGATGTCGATTGCTATTTTTGCCATCAGTGTACGGGACGCTCCAGGATAGTAGATGGCATTACCGCCGCTCAGGAGCTGGTAGTAGTCGGAACGGACAATACCGATGTACTCACGATCAAAGAGATTGATCACTGACAGCGAAAGATTCGCCCTACCCAACGGCAATCCAAAGTGATAACCCATATTCAGGTCCACCGTTGTGTACCCTGGAATACTTTGAGTGTGCTGGGTATCCCCATAGCGGGAACCGGTATAACGAGCCACCGATGAGAATTCGAATTCGCCACTGTGCCAGGTCAGTCCCAGGTTGGCGAGGCGGATAGGCACGTCGGGAATCTGCTTTCCTGATACCACAAGGTCGTCGCCTCCATCAACGGCCAGATCTTCGGTGAACTCATTGCGATTCCAGGAAATTCCACCAAACAGGTCGAGATTGGCTAGCGGGTACCAGCCGCCTGCGAGTTGCGCCCCCCAGGCACGGGTCTCTCCGACGTTATGCGAATAGGCGGGTAGCGAACCACTACCGTCGGAATCATAGGAGACCTTTTTATCATGATACCTGGCAACATAGAGTGCGGGCTCCAACCAAGCCGTTGCGGCATCAAAACGCAAGGCCAGGTCGAATGCGTCTGACATCTCGGGCTCAAGATCCTGCCAGAGGTCATCTGCAGTGATGCCGTTGGCCAGGAAGGCCGCGGCTTTTTTCTGGTATACAGGCCATACATCAAAACTGGGAGCCCCATAGTTGCGACCCAGGCTGCCCTTGATCTTCAGATTCGGCGAGAGCGAATAACTCGCACCCAGATAGGGAAGCACTGCATGCATCGTGACCTGCGCTACGCTGCGGCTGTCGATGACACCATTCGATTGACTCAGCGCCTCGTCATAGCTGACATCACCCAGACCACTGGTGTCGTAGGCATCGATACCAGGCAGAGTCTCCTGAACATAACGTACACCCGCTTCAAACCCAACATGCTCATATTGATGATCAGCCATGAGATAGAAACTGTCGAACAGATGTCGGTCGGTCACCTTTGAGAGAATGCTCCAACTTGCCTCACCCGAAAGGTCGCCCGATGCGCTGGGAGCATAAATCTTCCAGGCTGTGGGAGGACCGGGTGGCTCTGAAGATTGGCGCCAATACCCTATTTTCAGCGCTGTTTCTGCCAATTGTGTGCGCAGCTCTGTGGTTAACCCATACCAGGAATGATCGATCAACCACTGACGGATTTTTCCTGTAGCCTGTCCATCCAGATAGTAACCCTCTTCATCCATGTAGTAGGGTTTGAGCACCAGGCTGGTATCACTAGAGACTTGCCAGTTGATCTCCGCCAGCAAGGCCTGATTCTTGAAAGATTGACGATTGTAATTGTAGTAGCTGCTTCCCGCACTTGGGTCATCACTGAAATCGAACTCCCGGTAGTGATCCAAATCCATAGCCTGTGCGTAACTCAGAGCACGATAGTTATGCGCTTCCATGTCGCTGGAGGCCGCCAGCACATTGACGTCGACCGTTTCACCCAATGGCTGAGTCATAGCCAATGCAAAGTTATCGCGTCCGTCCGGCGAGTTGCCGGATCCACGCCACTTCTCGGCTGCGGTATGGGAAAATGAGAAAAAGGCAGCGCCGCCACTGGACAGTTCACCACTGTCGACACGCCCTTGGGTACGGGTAAATGACGAAGAACCCAGTGCCTGGGAGAGATGCCACAAACGCTCCTTTTCCGGCCAACGTAAGCGACTGTCCAGTGCGCCCGCAGTCGTGAAGATGTTGCCCTGGTCGGGGGTAACCGCACCTTGCTGCAAGCTGACGGATGAGAGGTTTTCCGCGTCGAACAGCCATAAATAACCAGGACCTGGATTGACCGCACCAAGAGGGATACCGTCTACCGTGCCTCGGGAACCATGGGTAGCCAGTTCACCGCGCACGCGCATTCCTTTTGTCCCGCCAGGCAGGTTACTCAGACCATAGGCATCCGCGGATTGGGCATTGACCGAAGGCATGGCTCGAGCCGAACTGTAGGGACTGCCGCCGCCTGGCGCGCCCCAAAGATCGACACCCTCGCGGTTGATCTGGTACCCACTGTTTGTGCGAGAGGTCCCGGCGACCGCTGAGTCCTTCAAGGGTTCGGCGGATACTGTGACGGAATTAAGATGGGTGGTTTCGTCGGCCAGGGTATTTTGGGTTGTTGAGGCCAGAACGAGCGACAACGCCAAAAGCGAACACCGATTTGCGGTAAATGAGTGACTACAGGACATGTACTACTTTCCTTCGGGATTTACTACGAGGGGCCTGCTAACAGGCCGTTTGAATCATGGAGCACCAAGCGGAGCTTGAAGAGCGTTGATTGGGTGTCGGGTGCCGTTTTCGAACAATTCAGGTGTGGATGAATTAGCGTTTGATAAGCGAAAACCGTTGTTATGCTCTTTGCTGGTCAAGTGGGGCAACAACTCGTTTAATGCCGCATCACTCAGATCAACTCCAAGGAATAGGTGGTAGAAGTTACGGGTTTCAGCACGGATATCATGGGTATAACGTGAGGGATAAAAGAGGTGGGCAAGCCATTGAATTCCAAGTGCGCGCATGAATGAAGGCGGCCTGTCGAGCCAGTTGATTGGTTTACGCGGCACTTGAAAGATACGCCCCATCTTGAAGGCATCGATGTTGCGCCAGCGTTCATCTGTTTCAGTATTTTTCAGATAGAGGGGATCTTGAACAATGATGAGTTGTGGATTCCATAGAAGGATCTGTTCCAGGTCGACGGGCTCTCGTCCCACCATGGTTTTCTGTTCGCAGCGGTAGACGTTGTACCCCCCCGCCAGCTCAATCGGCTCAGCATGAAAGGAGTTATTGCACTCGGTTGCTAAACCGTTAGGACTTTCCGCATAGTAAACTCTAAGCCGATCCGGCCCGGACAGTTCGGTCAGCGCTGTTTCAACACTTGCCATGGCTTGGCGAATGTAGTCGGCAAGGGCTTTGCCGCGCGCTTCTCGACCCAGTAGGCGACCAACATACTCGAATGCCGGCGGCCAGTCGGCCAGGCTTTCCAGCTTGATGTAGACCACGGGTATACCGGCTTTGGCAAAAGGAATCTCGATCGCCTTGGGTTCAAGATCCGAACGACTGTTACTCCAAGCCAGAGCCAGGTCTGGTTTCAGGGCAAGTAGTGATTCCGAGTTCACCTGATGACCATGCCCCATGGCACTACCAATAATCGGCAGTTTGGCCACACCCGGCTGTAAAAAAGAGTCACTTTCCGGGGTGAAGGGCATGTTCAAGGCAATAACCAGATCAGGGGCAAGCGCATAGAGCAGCGCAGTAATGGGCGGTGCAGCGCCGAAGGGACGCGCGATGACATCGGGTATATGTACCTGACGCCCAGCCATGTCGATCACCTCTTGTGCCCGGAGTAAATGGCTATACCCCAGTAACGTCACCCACAAAACAAGTGTCAGATGACCCGCGTGCCGAATCCACGACAACGGGGTTGATGCCATCCGATAGCAATAAGAAGCGTGCATGCTTGAATCCTTTTATATGTATATTTACTACATATAATGCAACTCGCATACCATAATACCAAATACGCTATATATTATTGTATTTATTAATTTTTTATTATTCTATCCGGAGCATTTCTGTTATCAATGTAACATTAAGACTTTTATATGTAGTCTTCCCTACCATAATACATCACAGATATTCCACATTGTATTTAACCCACTATTGCGAGAATGACGCTGTTGGCATTGAATGCGGCGCAGACACTCTTTCCCAGGGCAATGCCTAGCTTTTTGCAACTGTCCTGGGTGACGACCGCAGTTACACTCTTGTCTCCGGATAGCGCGATCGTAACTTCGGTGTTCATTGGCCCCTCTTGCAGATTTTCCACTTCGCCCCATAATTGGTTGCTACAGGAAATCTGATGCCTGTTGTCGCAGTAGAGAAGAACCGATGTGGCCTTGACCAAGGCGAATACCTCCATGCCTATTCGCAATTCCATGCTATCTGCACTTTCATTGGTTACAAGCGCGATGATCTCATTATTGTCATCCAGACGCAGGCGTACCTCTTGACTGACCGCGCCCTGGATCAGCGCGGTAATTACGCCGCGAAACTGATTACGCGCACTGGTCTTCATCGAGAAACGGTTAAGCAGGCGATGATAGCTACGCATTTTGGAGAGATCCTGACCAAAGTGATCCAGCACTTGCTGATATTCACTCTCTATGGCATTAAAGAGTTTGATCAGATGCCGCCCATGTTCGGTCACGCTACTGCCTCCCCCCCGCCTTCCGCCCACATCACGCTGAACCAGTGCCTGGTCGTACAGATTATTCATGGCGTTAACAGCATCCCATGCAGCTTTATAGGAAAGCCCTATCTCCTTTGCGGCCTTTTGAATAGATCCGTGCCGCTCGATTGCCTCGAGTAGGCGCACGCGCTTGTCCGCGAGCAGCATACCTTCATCTGTATCGAGAGAGATATGTCCAACCAAATGCATACAATGCCTCCATTAGCGTAATGATATGAAATACGTTGCGTAATCCCAATGATCGAAGAGAAAGCGGATGGTAATAGATACCACAGGGTCCACCAGGACATTCGTCGCCTTGCGATTGAGTGGAGATTCAAGGAACCACACCACCGCTGCCCCATATATGCTGCATAAAAAAGGCTTGAAAACCACCTTGTTTTAATACGAAATAGTCGTCAAAAGTCATTGATAAACAAGAAAAGTATTGGCATGGAGACCCATGCCAACTGTTGCATTAAGAAAGTGAATCTGTCAACCTTTCACGCAAGCGCACCCACCTATCGATATCAAGGAGCGATATCATGCCTAAGCCCAGGAAGGCCCTCCTCTCCTTAGAAGATACCGAGTTGTGGATTCCTGTTATGCAGGAAATTTTCCACCACACCGATAAAAACACGTTGGCAAAAATCAATAAGTGGCTACCATTGTTTAGAAAACCAGAGAAAAGGGTTCATTTAATATGAAAATCAGCATTATTAGTGGTAGTCACCGCAATCCATCCCAGAGCGAGAAGATCGGTCGTTACACCGCATCTGTTCTGCGAAAGGATTTTGATGGTATTGAGCCCTATCTCTATTCACTTGCCGATAATCCACTGCCACT
>JARRQF010000263.1:0-6840 GCA_037382065.1 Candidatus Thiodiazotropha sp.
AGCCAAGGGCCATCATCTACACAAGCTTTCGCAGTGGTTTGCAGGGTCAAAAACCTGCTCTTGCTGTGGTCATAAAATGGAAGAAATGCCGCTTAACATCCGTGAATGGTCTTGTCCGAATTGTTCAACTCACCATCAACGTGATGTCAATGCGGCCATTAATCATTTAAAGCAAGGTATCATTGAACTTAAAGCGGCTGGACTGTCGTTTTCGCTTGCGGAGTCTGTGTAATCCAATCATTCACTTGATTGTTACGAACGTTGAAGCAAGAAGCCTCGCCCAAAGCAACTTGTTGCGCCGGGCGGGGAGTAGTCACAACCGAGAAGATTTCAGAGGCAGTGAGGCCGTCAGATCTTGCTGAATCCGGTTTTGTGTATCCTGAAAGTCAGAATCCAGATAACGTAGCGCCGATTTTGTATCCCGCCAACCGACATAGTCCATCAGTGATTTCAAGTCCCACTGGCGTGAATTAGCCCAATTGGCAAACCCCCTGCGTAGCGAATGGCTGGAATAGCGTTCTGCATCGATCAGGCCGACGTCTTTCCAGAGCGTTTTTAAGAGGGCATTCAAGCTATCGGGATGAATGCCCGTTTTGCTGATCTTTCCCCAACGGCTAATGCCTCGAAACACCGGCCCTTCTGATAACCCTGCGGTGTTGATCCAGTCTAAATAGGCTGCGACTGGACACAGTTGATTCAATGCGGGTACGGGGTAAGATCGCCCCCGGCTGTGACGATCCGACTTGGATCTCGGGAGAAAAATCGTCATGCCCTCCCCCACTTCCGTTTGAATGTACTCAATACTTAAGCGGCTCAGTTCGTCACTTCGAAAACCGCGCCAAAACCCCATTAACACAATGGCACGATTACGCAAGTACTGCAGAACCTTAGTCTGTTGATCGGTCTGCTGGGCTTGTACCAGTTGTCGCTCCAGCCAAGTAACAACTGTTTGTAACTGTTCCAATTGCAGTGGTTTTGCCTGACGCTCCTGGTATGGATGTTCCTCAGCGATGCCTTTGATCACCTGTTTAACCATCGGTGCCTTGGTCGGGTCGGGAAATCCCTGATCCTGATGCCAGCGGGCCAGCGCAGCCAGTCGTTGACGCAGGGTACTGACTGTATGGGTTTCAGCATGGTCGGCCAGATATCGGGCGATCTGTTCGGCGGTTGCCGGCAGAAAGCCACCCCAGGCCACTTCAAAATGCTCAATCGCGGAGCGGTAGCTTTGTCGGGTGTTTTCCCTGGTTGCTGCATGCAGGTACCGATCCAATGGATCACTGGCCTTATTCATTGTCGTCCTCCTGATCTTTGATCACTCCAGCTATATTATATCCGTAAATAAGGGGCCAATTGGTATGGGCATCGCTTAGCCGTAAGATTGCTCGGCATGTGAATCCTGAGAATCAACTTGAAGTGGTGGCTGGACTCGCCCATATCAAAGTAGAGCAAATTGATCAAAAGGGAAATCGAACGATCGGTAAGTTCTTAAACCTAAAAAGATCAGTTGGACAGCGTGAAGGGTGCGCTTGTGGTGGTGCAGGGCAAGAGTCGCTCCTGCACATCCATGTGCCCGCGACACTTGTGCATCCATGCACGGCGCGCAACGACGCGGAATAGCCCGCTATTCCAAGGAGTTGCACAGACGGAGCATGATGGAGATATAGCCTCAAGCCACTGAGTGGGTGTTCGGTTTGCAATCGGTTTTAGTTTTGGCTTTTTTCAGGCCATTTTTCGAGATGCGGGTCGTGTGCGTATTTCATTGCGTGATAAGTTCCTGATATCGATAATACGTGAGGCCAGCGTGATTGATTCCGGTCGGTGGGCGATCATGATTCTGGTGCAGCCGATTTGGGTCAGGGTGTTGACGATTTTCTTTTCAGTGTCGATATCAAGATGGCTCGAGGCTTCATCGAGGAAGAGTATTCTAGGGTCACGGTAAAGTGCTCTGGCGAGCAGCACGCGTTGCTGCTGTCCGCCAGATAGGGTGTTGCCGAGATCACCCACGAGGGTTTGAAAGCCCATTGGCATTTTTATGATATCTTCTGCTATATGTGCTGCGACCGCGCAATGCTGAATGCGTTGCTGATCGACTTGTGGATCAAAAAAGCTGATATTATCAGAGATGGATCCCGACATGAGTGTGTCATCCTGCATGACTGATGCTGTAGCATTGCGATAGTTGCGCAGGCCGAGGTGTTTGATGTTAACACCATCTACCAATATCTTCCCTGAGGTAGGTTGTATCAACCCCATCATGACCTTGAGCAGTGTTGTTTTTCCACATCCTGATGGGCCGACGATCGCAACCGATTCGCCAGGCTCGATACGTAGAGTAACATTTTTGAAGATATAGTCATCACTCTCACTATAACGAAAGCTAACACGTCGCAATTCTAGTCCACCAGTGAGTGGTTCGGCCAAACTGCGTTTACTGATTAAATTCCGTTCGGATTTTGTATTGACAATGTCACTAATGCGATCCAAATGCATGCGTAGTAGCCGGAACTCGAAAACCTTGTCAATGAGGGAATAGGACTGATTAGCGAAATAACTGCGGTAAGCGAGAAAGGCGATCAGCATGCCAACGGTAAGCTGGGCATCCAGAATGGATAAGGCGCCAACCCAAACAATAGCGATATACTCAAGGCCAGTAACAAGCTCATGGGTGGTTTTATAGACGATGTCAAAACGCCCGAGTTTGATATTTGCATTGGATTTATCGATAAAGCGATTTTGCCAAAGCGATTGGCGGGTGCTTTCATTGGCAAACGACTTAATCGTCTGTATGGTTCTGACAGTTTCGAGAAAAACCGTCTCCTCATTTGCATTTTTAACAATAAACTCCTCGAAAGAGCGCTTATGTATAGGATAAAGAATAAAACGCAAGCCTGAGTACAAAAGCACGGCGGCTAGTGCTATCGTAGCCAGAGTGACATTGTAGACGTACATAACGATAATGCTGGTGGTAACCATAAATCCATCAATAATCGATTCAATCAAACCATTCGCCAGAAGCTTACGAATTTCATCTATCGAAACAAACCTGGAGACGATGTCTCCAACATGCCGCCGTTGGAAATAGTCCAATGGCAATTTAAGCAGATGTGTAAATAGATTATTGACCAGCTGTACATTCAAGACGGTTCCGATATGCAGCACCACCCAGGACCTCAAGCCCATAGCAAGGGTCTTGATAAGCTGAAGTAGCACGAATGCAAAACCTGCCACAAGTAACAGATTATGGTCCTGTGCCAGCACGATCTCATCAACCACCAGGCGGATAAAATAGGGCGAGATCAATACCAGAATCTGAATCGATAAAGCGAAGGCGAAGACATAAGTCAGATTGGAAACAAGCCCGCGGATGCTGCTCCACAAATGGTGTATCTGGAGTTTTTTATTTCCTTTGGTAATCTCAAAGTCGGAGACAGGCTGTAATTCCAGAACAATACCTGTAAAGTGCTTGGAGACCTCCTCTAGCGTCATATGGCGGATACCTTGCGCCGGATCGTGTATTATGATTATATTTTTTCTTGTAGATTTAAGGACAACGAAATGGTTAAAGTCCCAATGCAGGATTGCAGGCAAGGTTATGTCTTTAAAACTTTCGATTTCTGTCCTTAGCGCCCTTGGTGACAGTTTCAATTGTGTCGCAATCTCCATCACCTGTTTAAGGTTAGTGCCCCGCAAGGTCAAGGGATATTTTTGACGCAGTTCAGACACTTCGATGATATGGCCATGATAACTTGCAATCATGGATAAACAGGCAAGGCTACATTCAGCAGACTCCGTTTGCAGATGAATCGGGAGCTTATTAAAAGCGCCAAAATGCAGTTTATCAATAAGTTTCATTGGATTCGTCCTTTAATATCCCAGAAAGGATCAAGCAGCCATTCGTATACCGCTTGCTCTTCTCCGAGTAGGCTGATGCTGATCGCCATGCCTGGTATAATCGGAAAAACAGAATCTTCCAATTCTATGTTTTGATCCTCAATTTCGGCGGTTACCAAATAGACGGGTTCATTGAATTTGAATGGCGCATTTTGCATGTCTAACGGATTAACAGGCGAAGTGGAGACATGAACGATTTTACCGGGATAAGTACCGAATCTTTGCACTGGTAGAGCCTGATACTGAATGTTGATATCCTGCCCCTCATGAACGAAGCTGATTGATGAAGAGGGAAGATATATTCTCGCTTGCATTTTAGAGGCTTCTGGTAAAATGCTTAGTAATGGGAATTGTGGTGATATATTGTCCCCGTTGCGGTAAGACAAAGCGGAAATAACGCCGTCAGTCGGTGCGGTGATTGTGTATGCGTGTCTCATGTTTGTGTCGGTAAGTTGTCGGCGTAATTCAGAAATCTCCCTATCGATTTCACCGATTGTAACGCTATGATTGAGCGGTAACTTTTTTAGATTTAGCTTGGCTGTGAGGAGATTGTGCTTGGCCTCACTGATAGCGGTATCAGTCTTGCTGAGAATAAGTTCACTGTCCAATGCTTCGATTTTCTGATTGCTGTATTCGGTTAGTGAGATAGAACCTTTTTTCTGCAGTATGCCTAGCGATCTGCGCTTTTCGGCGATGATCTTATTTTTCTTGCTCAATTGATTTTGTTGTTCATACAGGGAATCGAGAAGCTCACTCGATGTGTCGATTTCTATCTCTAGGCGCGATTTTTCCAACCGATAATCCTTGGTGGTCGTCTGCTTGCGCGCAATAAGCGATTTGATTGACTGATCGATTTGCTCAGCCATGGTTTGATAGGCGTAACCACCGGAATCACCCACACTGTCAATGATGACTTTCGCCAACGCTTGCCCTTTTTTAACATGATCGCCCTCGGCTACCAAGAGATTACCGATTCTACCGCTGTTGGTGGGGTAGATTTTTGACAACCCGGATTCCGGCTCGAGCAACCCTACGACAGTGACTTTTCGGGTGTAGGTGCCGAATACCATGAATGAGAAAATCAAGAGGCACGCCAGGGCATAAAACAAGGCAAAGTTACGATAGGTGATGGATTGAGAAATCAGTACATTGCCATCGAGCCGTGTGTTTTGAAAGTCTACGGCTTCATCACGGAACAAAGGGGCTTTTTTGGGTGTGCTTGAAGGCCCTGGCTGGTTTTTATCCTGTCTCGTCTTGGCTAGTTTGTTGCCTTCTACAGATCCAGATTTTTGTTGATTTGAACTATTTGAATCAGTTTCATTACTCACTTTTTCAGTATTCAAACCCATGGCATTTACTCTGAAATAGGTAAGGTAGAAGCGTATTTAAATCTCGACTTAGCTTTATGCGGCGGTATAAATGACGTAGCATTTTGCGTACTTCCGAGAGTCACTCCAAATCTTGGATCCAATGATTGCGTGATAATATGGAAGTGACTCTCCTTTGCTATGTCTTCAGCACCTATTGGCCCCGCAGCTCTTTGCCTACAGCGTATCCTAAGCTATTTGCTTCCTTAATAAGGACGACGCCCAGACTGACGCCAGCAATCACAACACCGGCGGCGACCCAGCCGAATCCGCCGCTAACCTCAATTACTTCCATTTCGTTTAATTCGTAGCTTTCAATTGCTTTGTTCATTATTTGTCTCCTAAAGAAATACGTATGGATTCATAGAGTTTTTATGGTGTTTTTTCATTAACCGTACTTATAACCTCTGTAGACGCCTACGGCGAACGAACCGCCTATAGGGCCTAAAACCACATGCCCAACTGAATAAACTGCCATGTGTTTATAGAGTGATGTAAGCGAACCTCCGTTCACTTCAATGAGCTGCTCATCTGATAAATCATATGTTGTACATACTTCTTTCATTATCTTTATCTCCTTCTTCACTGAAAATAAACAGAATGAATTATCGATATGGATATATCATTCAGGATTTGAAGATGTAGAGATTCTTCTCTTTGCATCTATAGAGTGAATATGAATTACGTAAAATTCAATATTACTCCTGTCGATATTATAAGCATTTGACCATGCCTAGAATATCCCCCCTAAAGGGGAAATTGCTTTGATGATGACTATTTTCGATCATATATCCTAACCGGAGAAAGTCCGTAATCAGTGATTGAAGCATTTGGTTTTCATCGTTCCTGTATCTATGAATGGATGGCGAAGTATGAAGCGGGTAGCAATTTGCAATACCTAAATAATGTCGAAGCTTTTCGACAAGCTCGTTGTGATATGGATCTGAGTATGTTCTAAAAACACTCGTGACACTCTATATCAATCATCTTAGCCATCAACTCACAACGATTTTTGACATTGTGCACCCGGTAAATACCACGACAGTGTGTTTTTACCGTTTCTTTAGAAATATTTAGTGTATGGGCAATTTCCTCGTAGCTCTTTGCCATAATAAGCATTGCATAAACTTGTTTTTGCTTTGATGTCATCTGTAATCTCCAACAACTATTTTAGATGATAGGTGGCATTAAAATTATTATTATGACAGTACTGTTATGCGCACTTTGTGTTTTTCCTTTCTTGGTAATCATATTTCTAGTTAACATCCGTAGCTAACCGGATTTTGTTAAACCTAAAAAAATCAGTTGACCACTCCGGAATAGCGGGCTATTCCGCGTCGTGCATGGATGCGCCCGTGTCGCGGGCACATGGATGTGCAGGAGCGACCCTTGCCCTGCACCACCACAAATGCACACTTCACGCTGCCCAACTGATCTTTTTAGGTTAAAGCAGCTTCGCGTATGAATACTTTTGTCGTGAGCGGAAAAGAATATATAGACAAAAATAAAGGGATGAGAAGTAATTGCTTGGTTGTAACATACTGCGCTACCTCGCTCCGGTTTGTGGGAGGAAATTATTGTT
>JARRQF010000264.1:0-5385 GCA_037382065.1 Candidatus Thiodiazotropha sp.
ATGCTGATATTTCTCGAGGACACTTCGCAGATCACCCGGGAGGCCCAGCAGATGAAACTGGCCTCCCTGGGCAGACTCACCGCCAGCATCGCCCATGAGATCCGCAATCCATTGGGCGCTATCAGCCACGCCGCACAGCTGTTTCACGAATCTTCGAATCTGGACAAGGCGGACCGGCGGCTCACCGAAATCATCACCACCAATGCAGCCCGGGTGAATCAGGTCATTGAAAATGTATTGCAGCTTTCACGACGGGATCCGGGCAAACCTCAGCCTATTGCGCTCAAGTCCTGGCTTCGCAAACTGGTGCAAGAACTGGTAAAACATCACGGATTCACCGAGCAAGAGGTATTGATACAGGTGGAACCGGAGGGAACCGAAGTCATTGCGGATCCAGAACAACTGCGTCAGATCATCACCAACCTGTGCAACAATGCGCGGGAACACTGCAACGCCAAACCCCTGCAACTGCAGTTGCTGGGGGGCATGACGCAGGAATTCAATCACCCCGTGCTGGACGTGGTGGACAATGGCCCCGGTATCAAGCCCAATGTGGCGAAGCAGATATTCGAGCCCTTTTTCACCACCCGCAACAACGGCACGGGACTGGGTCTGTACATCGCCAAAGAGCTGAGCGAAACCAACCGGATCCGGCTCGAATATATACCGGGCCCGACAGGCGGCAGCTGCTTCCGTCTCCATTTTGAATACTGGCAACGTGGGAACCAAAACCAATGACCCAGCCCATCGCACTGATCGTTGACGACGAACCGGACATCTGCGAACTACTCGAAATCACCCTGATGCGCATGGGCATCGACGCCCATTCCGTTTTCGATCTGAATGCTGCGCGTCGACAGCTCGAGGAACTCCACTTCGACTTATGTCTTACCGATATGCGCCTGCCCGATGGCAATGGGATCGATCTGGTACGCCATATCAATCATCACTACCCGCGACTTCCGGTGGCCGTGATTACGGCCCACGGCAACATGGAATCCGCCATCGAAGCCCTCAAGGCGGGAGCCTTTGATTTCGTCTCAAAACCCGTAGATCTCAAAGTGTTGCGCAAATTAGTTCAACAAGCCGTTAAACTGGGTAAAGGCCAGCTCCAACCTAAACCGAGTCATCCGCAGGAAACCACTGAACACTCCCCTATGCTGGGCACCTCATTCCCAATGCAACATGTTCGGCAGCTTATCGACAAACTATCCCGTAGTCAGGCCCCGGTTTATATCAGTGGCGAGTCAGGCACAGGCAAAGAATTGGCAGCCCGCCTGATTCACCAACAAGGCCCCAGGGCAGATCACCCATTTGTCGCGGTCAACTGCGGAGCCATTCCACACGAACTGATGGAAAGCGAATTATTCGGCCACATAAAGGGCAGCTTCACAGGTGCCACACACGACCAGCAGGGACTGTTCCAGAGTGCCGATGGAGGAAGCTTATTTCTAGACGAAATTGCCGACCTTCCCCTGCACATGCAGGTCAAATTATTGCGCGCCATTCAAGAAAAGCGAATTCGTCCCGTCGGGAGTCAACGCGAAATCGCGATCGATGTCCGTATCATTTGCGCCACACACAAAAAACTGAGCTCGCTGGTAGCTAATGGCGAATTCAGACAAGACCTCTACTATCGAATTAATGTCATAGAGCTTCGCATCCCCCCATTGAGAGAACGAACAGAAGACATTCCGCTACTTGCACAGCATATCCTCAAACGCTTATCCGAAGAATCAGGTACAACACAAACACAATTATCTCCCGCAGCTTTACAACGATTGATGTCGCATGACTTCCCGGGGAATATTCGCGAACTAGAAAACATTTTGGAACGGTCAGTCACATTACTTGAAGGATCGATCCTTGAACCGACCGACCTTCAATTACCCGAACATCACATTCCAAAACATAACGACCTTAGCAATCAAACACTGGACAACAAGATAGAACAGGTGGAACGCAAGGCAATTCTCGACGCATTAAATGCAACAAGATGGAATCGAACGGCGGCAGCAAAAAAATTGGGCATGAGCCTTCGGTCACTTAGATATCGCCTAGAGAAACTTGGAATCGATAAGCTTTGATTAGAAAATACTCATGCATAGCTTATGCTGCACAACTCTACCATACACCTCCCAAAACTACGCCCGTATCATAAGAGCCCCATAAATATATCTATTCGCGATTAATTGCCTCTTTCATTTTCATAGACTCCAACAAACCTACAGCTAGTTTTCTTACAGACTCTGGCAGAGCTCCAGATAAAACCTCATTAATAAGTGCCATAGCAGCAGCGACGTCGCCAGAGGCGTCTAACATCTCTGCCCTATGAATCTTATACATAGCCATATGAGGATTGATCTCAATCGCACGACCATTAAGATTTATCGCCAAATCCAGCTCGTTATTTTGCAACTTTCGTAAAGACACCTCATCCAAAAGCGCTGCGGCACGATATGAATGCTTATTCAATCTCGGGTTTTCCATCAAACCTGCAAATAGTGAATCGACAACTCCTTCAGGGTAATAACACCTGCGCGATCTTTCGCAGTCACTCATTCTTATTAAGCCCACCACCGCTTCCTCTGTGATTATTTCTGTCCGTAAACTGTCTACTGCTCTTTCATATAGATCACTGGGGATAAACAGAGTCATCATATTTTCCTGATCACCGCTCAATACGGATAACAAAGAATTCATCCCACCTTTATTATCCAAACCATAGATGAGCATAGCAGCAAGCAGCGCACCCGCATCCCGTTGCTTATTCAAATCAGCCGACATTAGAAAATAATCTATGGCTTTTTGTTTATATTCGAACGATACTTCACCAAATTCATTTCTGGCCAAAGCTGTAAACACTAACGCAGCTTGATAGTGGGCTCTGGCTGAATTCGGATGATTATTAACCTCGGTCATCGAAAGCCGGTTGAGATCCTGCCACGCCAATACCCTTGAGTGAGTAATAACAGCAAAAAAACAGCAAAAAACAATTGTCAAGCCATATTGAACTGTCGACGAAACATGATATTTTTCTTTTTGAAACGAAAACAAACTACTGATCAAAGCAAGCAGGATTCCTGATGAGGCAAGATAGTTTCTATGCTCATGCATCAATTCCAGGGGAAAAACAGTCGATTCAATCAAATGTGCACAAAAAAAGAAAAATACTCCAAACGTAAACAGCGGAAGACTACGTCTCAGACGAAACGCGAAAACTAACAATGCAACCAAAAATAGAATTGAAACGAATGTAGTCCAGGGAGAAAAAAGTCCGGTTGATATCTGTATATCGTCATGGTATACACCAAACTCGCCAGGTCGTGGAACGACAATCATTCCCAAATAATCGACAAGAATTCGCGATTCCGTCATTAGTCGCTCTGAGACGTTAAATAAGCGACCGTCAAATCCTGAATTCCAAATGCCCTTGGTTATGTAATACGTAGCAATACTTGTTATTGGAATAACGAACCAGATTATAGCGCTCCATCGAAATGCTGTTCTTTGGAGATGTCGCGGCGCATTAGGGAGAAGCACAAGCCACTCAATAAGAAAAATATACAAAGGCAGCAATAAAGCATTTTCTTTGGTAAATATACCGAAGACGGCAGATAAAGAGGCAATAACCATTTGTATAATTGAACGCCTCGTATTGCCATTCCTCCAGGAAAGCCGCCCCTTCAAATAAAGGATGAGCGTAGCCAGCACAAAGGTTGCTGACAATGAAGCCATTCGCTGCACTACATATAAAACGCTGGTTAGGTTTATAGGGTGCATCAACCAGGCTGCGGCGACAAGAAGAGCGATAAATGAAAAGTTATCGGATGTAATATTAGAGTCTTTGCTTTTTAGCGTCTCCTTCAAAAGAGCACGCATAAAAACAAAAACCAAGATACCGTTTAATCCATGAATCAAGAGATTGATTAGTTTATAGTAATAAGCCTCATCTCCCCACCAATAGTAGTTTAATGCAAAGCTAAGCATAGCCACAGGTCTAGCAAGGGGACCAGCCTCGGTTGAAAATGCTGCACTATAAGTATTTTCCGCCGTCAGTTTTTCCAGTTTGATATATTCATTGTTCAAAATATTGGGAAAATCATCAAATATAAACGGACCGGCTAATCCATTGTAATAGATCACCACTGTCACCACTAACGTGAGAGACAGCAAAACCCACGACCATAGGTCGCGATAGATTGCACTTAACTTGTTTTTGATAATCATTTTCATTGTGCTTTTAGGCAAATCAAAACTCATGTTTCATAGCGTGGCAACAAGCAAAGATCAAGCCCGAACTACCACAACTCAAAATAAAGGCCCTTACGCCAACATCCAACGCCGCAAAACGACTGATAATGTCAAAATTTGACATTTTTTGTCACCCTCATTCAAACAAAATGGCCCACAAAGCTAAAGATAGAACAGCACTAAAGACCCACTTTCCGCACTTCACCCTTGAGCATATGATTTAAACGAATAATCTATAAGTTACGTATGGTTGCCTTACTATAACGCTACTCACACATCAAATACTCATAGCTTTTAACATGTACGCCACAAACCCAGCCCCCCAACAAAAACAAACAATACCATCCGCCCAGCCCATCATATCATATTGATTTACATAGCTATTTTTTTAACTTCTGTATTCTCAAGCATATATTGACTTTTTTAAGTAAATGTTTTCGCTTAACGGCCGATACCTCCCATGAATTGCCGGTTATCTGAGCCATTCACCTTGATAACAACCTAGGTCGAACAAGCACATTAACCACGCTGGCATCAACATTGCATACCTAGATAGCGGTAGTGTCAAATAACATTTTGAATCTGGAGTTCTTATTATGAAAATGCAAAAAGGTTTCACCCTTATCGAACTGATGATAGTGGTCGCTATTGTAGGCATCCTTGCCGCGATCGCCGTTCCCGCCTACAAAGACTACACGATACGCGCCAAGGTCAGTGAATGCGCAGCGGCCCTCAGCGCTTGTAAGGCATCGGTTACGGAATACTACAATACGTTGGCAGCCTTCCCTCCAAGCGTAGTTTCCGCAGGATGCTCAACCAGCGCTTCCCAGTATTGCGGCGGTATCACTTCAGCAGACCAAGTCATTACCAATAGCGTCCTTTCCGCCACAACAGGTGTACCTGCCAACTGCACCTTATCCCTCACGGCAGTGGTAGCGGGCAACGAGATTACTGGCTGGACCGGCTCAACAGGCTGCGACCCGAAATACGTTCCCGCCAACTTCAGGTAATATCATCAGAGATGATTGGATCTTTCTCTTAAGGTGTCTTACCAATCACCCCCCTCCTGCATTCCAGGAGGGGGGTTTTATATAAACTGCATAATCACTTTTAGTAAGCATCAACAATCGA
>JARRQF010000265.1:0-8006 GCA_037382065.1 Candidatus Thiodiazotropha sp.
TGGCCAAGCCGCGATTAAAGGCAAAACGCACCGCCCCAAACTGAGCGTTCAAAAACTCAGCTTGCTCTGGGGTTGGGTAAATTCTGACTTTCGTAGCTTTTAACATTTCAGCGCTCAATGATACAATACTTTTATTTAATCCTAAAAAGATCAGTTGGACTAGGATAATAGCTTAACAAAGGTATTTCAATTGAGTGTACATGATGGAAGTAATGATTTAAACACCTATTTAAGACGCATTTGTCTCGACAAAGCCAATTATCCGCTTTGTGGTCAAGGTCGTACTTTGCAAGTTCGGCAGGTGGTGCAGCAGGGCAAGAGTCGCTCCTGCACATCCATATACCGCCACAAGCGTGCCATTCACGTTGTAGCGTGATTCACCCAACAGGTGACCATGGTCATCGAAGCTATTTTCTTCAAAATCAGGAACCTGCTATTAGAATGGAGCGGTCAACTGATTTTTTTAGGATGATAAGCCTCCCCCCTTTAAAGATAAGCGGTTGCAGGCCGATCTATCGGCATGAACAGGCTTAGCATGTTAAAGTTTCGCTTTATCTGGTATTTTCGCCAATTTAATAACTGACTTAAGAACAATAATATGTGTGGTATAGCAGGCATCATCAAACTCAATGAGGGCGTCCCCCCCTCCAGAAATGAACTCGAGAGTATGATCCATGCTGTTCATCACCGAGGCCCAGATGGTTATGGCTATTATTGCCACGATAAGATTGGTCTGGCTCACGCCAGACTCAGCATTATCGATCTGGCTGGTGGCGATCAGCCTATTCACAACGAAGATAGCACCCTACAGGTTGTCTTCAATGGCGAAATCTTTAACTACCTGGAGCTACGTGCCGAGCTGGAAACCCAGGGGCATAGCTTTTATACCCACTCTGATACTGAGGTCATTGTTCACCTCTATGAACAACATGGTCTGAATTTCGTCAAACATCTCAATGGCCAGTTCGCAATCGCATTGTGGGATAGCAAGCAAAGCAAACTGGTCGTGGCCCGAGACCGAGCGGGAATACGCCCCCTTTTCTATACAGAAATCGGTGGAAGAGTCTATTTCGCCTCTGAGGTAAAATCGCTATTCAGCCACCCAGCCATTCCCAGAAAGATCAATCTCACGGCCCTACAGGAGGTGTTTACCTTCTGGACCACCCTCCCCCCAAACTCATTATTTGAATCGGTACAGGTCTTACCACCAGGCCACCTAATGGTTATCGAGCAAGGGGAAACCACAGTAAGCCGCTACTGGGATTGGAATTTTCCTAATGAAGGTATCGATCACAACAAATCATCAGATGATTGGGCTGAAGAGCTTAAGGCTCTGATGATCGATTCGGTCCGCTTACAGTTGAGATCCGATGTCCCTGTTGGTGCCTATCTAAGTGGTGGATTGGACTCATCAGTGCTGACCTCACTGATTAAGAATTTCACCGACACCCCCTTGCGAACCTTCTCCATCGGATTTGAAGAGGAGGAGTTTGATGAGAGTGGCTTCCAACAGGATCTAGTCGATTACCTAGGTACTCACCACACACATGTTATGTGCAAACGTACAGACATTGGTGCCGCTTTTCCCAAAGTCATTTGGCATGCTGAAACCGCCATTGTAAGAACCGCGCCAACACCACTAATGCTACTCTCTGGCGCCGTGCGGGAGGCGGATTACAAAGTGGTTCTAACAGGCGAGGGAGCCGATGAAGTATTTGGTGGCTACGATATCTTCAAAGAGGCGAAAGTAAGGCGATTTTGGAGTCACGCCCCTGATTCAGAGTGGCGGCCACTGATCTTGCAGCGCCTCTATCCCTATCTCAAGCATTCGCCCACCGCCAGTGGCGCTTTTACACAACGTTTTTTCCAACAGGGCATGGAGCATATAGATAAACCCTACTTCGCCCATATTCCTCGCTGGTCCACAACCCAGAGAATTATGCAGTTCTTTTCCGATGAAGCACGTGAGGCGGTCACCCCTGCTGTCGACTTTTCCAGCATAGAACGCATTCTTCCCCCGGAAATCAATCAGTGGAAAGCTCTTAACAGAGATCAATACATTGAGGCTAACACCCTTCTCTCAGGCTATCTACTCAGCTCCCAGGGTGACCGGGTTGCCATGGCAAACTCTATTGAAGGGCGCTTCCCCTTTCTTGACCACCGGGTCATTGAATTCGCCGCTCAACTGCCGAGCCGCTACAAGATTATGGGGCTGAATGAGAAATATATGCTTAAAAAAACCATGCAGGGGTTAATCCCTGAAAGCATCAGAAATCGCAGCAAACAGCCCTACCGTGCCCCGGATAGCCAATCATTCTTCATCGACGGCAAACCTCTAGACTATGTTGAGGAGCTGTTCAGCGAAGCACGAATCAAAAAAGCGGGCTACTTCAACCCAAAGGTGACCAACATGTTGTTAAAAAAATGCGCCAAAGGCAAAGCCTTGGGATTTGGTGACAATATGGCCTTCGTCGGCATCCTCTCAACGATGCTAGTTGACGAACAATTCATAGCAAGCAAACCTGGAGAAAAGTGACATTTTAACCTAAAAAAATCGGTTGGACAGCGTACAATAGCCTGGCTATTCCAAGGAGTTGCAGCGCCGCCATAAGCGTGCCATTCACGCTGTAGCATGATTCACCCTATAGTATCACCATGATCATCGGAGCTATTTTCTTCAAGGAAACTGCTATTAGAATGGAAGGGGCAACTGATTTTTCAGAAGCACAAATCAGAACCTACATCCTGGAAAACTACCTGTTTACCGACGATCAGTCGGCCCTTGACAGCGCAGACTCCTTTCTCGACAAAGGTATCCTGGATTCCACCGGCATTCTGGAAGTTATTTATTTCCTTGAGGAGGAGTTCAACATCAAGGTGGAAGATACCGAGATGATTCCTGAAAACCTTGACTCAGTGAATAACATCGTCGCTTTCATCGAGAAAAAGAGCAAATAAGAGTGTCTGCTTCCTCGCTGCCCTTAATCGACCGATTCAGGTCAATAGCCGAGGCGCAACCGGAGACCCTCGCCATCGCCGATACTAACCGGCAGTCCAGCTATCAACAGCTTTCAAGACTGGCCGGGCAAGTAGCCCACTACCTCTTATCAAGAGGGGTGAAAAAAGGTGATAGGGTCTCCTTGCTTGTTGCCAACTCTGCCGAATATGCCGCTATCTTTTACGGTATATGGGCTGCGGGTGGCGTCACGGTTGCACTGAATACCCAGGCCAAAACTCGGGACATTATCAACTGGATTAACCATTCTGGCGCTAAATGGCTCTTCGTGGATCACCGCCATACGGAATTTTCCAGCATTGCTGAAAACCTAAGCACTGGGTGCGAAATGATCAGTGTTGGCGAGTCTTCCTCTGATCAACCGACGCATCACTCCCTCCCTTGGCAGAATATCCTACAACAGCCGGAAACACTGCCAGATTTGAACCTATCCCCAGCGGATCTGGCCTCGATTATCTACACGTCAGGCACCACAGGACATCCCAAAGGCGTCACCCTCAGCCATCGGAATCTGAGTGCCAATACAGACTCGATCCTGCAATATCTGCAACTTACCCACCAGGATAGTGTGCTCAATGTATTGCCTTTCTACTACTCCTACGGCAACTCTGTACTGCATACCCACTTGGCCATAGGCGCGTCACTGATACTCGAAAACAACCTGGTATACCCTCAGCGTGTGGCCGAGAGAATCGCCAGTGAGGCAGTCAGCGGCTTTTCTGGAGTACCCTCTACCTTTGCCCTTCTGCTGGGTCGGGTTAATCTGGAGGAGTATGATCTAAGCCATTTGCGCTACATTACGCAAGCAGGTGGTGCTATGGCTCCTGCCTTGACAGATCGACTGTTAACGGCACTGCCTGACACAAAAATCTTTATCATGTATGGTCAGACTGAGGCCAGCGCAAGATTAACCTATCTTCCCCCTGAGAAAATTCGCGAGAAACGTGGGTCCATCGGAATCGCCATTCCCGATACTGTGATTGAGATCAGAAATAGACAAGGGCAGCAGGTAAAGCCGGGAGAGCATGGCGAGATCTGTGCATATGGAGCCAACATCATGCATGGCTACTGGGGAGACCCAGATATGACAGCCCAAGTATTGAAGGATGGCTGGTTGTATACCGGCGACTTGGCTCACACAGACAGTGATGGCTATATCTACATTGATGGCCGCTCATCCGACATGATCAAGAGCGGTGCCAATCGCATTAGCCCTAAAGAGATCGAAGAGGTCATTCAGGAGCTTGAGAATGTCCAAGAGGTCGCCGTCGTCGGCTCTCCAGATGAAATTTTGGGTGAAATCATCAAGGCCTATGTTGTAGCAAAAACCGACAGCGATCTGGATAAAAAAGCTATTCAGCGCCACTGCAAAATTAATCTTGCCATTTACAAGATTCCAAAGGAGATTGAATTCATCGACGAATTACCTAAAACAGCATCGGGAAAGATCAAAAAATTTCTACTTCAGGAACAAGGACTCCAGGTTAATCATGCAACTTGATCACATCTGTGTCGCGGTGAGATCCATCCCCTCTGCGAAAAAGCGACTCTGCGATATCTTACAATATCAGGCTAAAACAGAGATGGTTAAAAACACCAGGCAGGATGTACTGGTACAGTTTTTTAGTAAGGCCGGTTCACTGGATATCAAACTGATCCAACCCGCAAGCCCTGAGTCGCCACTGAAAAACTTTCTCAAATCAAGAGGAGAAGGGTTGCACCATCTCGGTTTCAAAGCAGAGGATGTTCACCAAGCCATCGACACCCTGCAGGAACGAGGCGCAAGAATTACAGCAGACCCACTGCCAGGTGAGGCGTTTGATGATGAACTGATCGCCTTTGCCTATATCGCAGGCGGGTTAAACATTGAAATAATCGATACTGACAAAAGGCGCGACCCTATCTGACGCTAGCCTGTCAATTACCGAATAAGCAACGAATAAAATCAACAGGGGAAAACCGAATGCAATCCTTATCAGAAAGGTACGAAGCCGAAATTCTTAATTTCGACCGCGAGAAAGCCGCCAACCAAATCTGTGAGACGATGCGCGATCTTATGCGCAGCAAGCTTAGAAAACGCGGTTTGGTGGTTGCCGTCTCTGGTGGCATCGACAGCTCTGTCTCCGCTGCCCTGTCTGTACGAGCATTAGGCGCAGACAAATGCTTCTTCATCCAAATACCAGAAGTGGATTCCGCTGAGGATACCCAATCGCGCAGTAGTCAGTTAATCACGCATCTGGGGGTTGACCACACCACCCATAACATCGCCTCCACACTTAAGGCCATCGGCTGTTATGATGCACGTGACGAAGCGATTAAAAAGACGTTTCCTGAATACACCGATGGCTGGAAAAACAAAATTGTCATCAAAGGCGGCATGGATGGTCAAGTCAACCACTTCATGCTAGTCGTACAAGACCCACAAGGAGAGTTCCACGAAAAACGCCTTGACCTCAGAGAGTATTTACAGATCGTCGCCGCCACCAATTACAAGCAGCGAATCAGAAAAACCATCGAGTACTATCATGCTGACCGGTTAAACTATGCCGTTATCGGCACACCTAACCGGCTTGAATACGATCAAGGCTTTTTTGTAAAAAACGGTGATGGTTCTGCCGACCTAAAACCCATTGCCCATCTCTACAAAACCCAAGTCTACGCTATGGCCAGTTACCTCGGGCTACCCGACTCGATCTGTGATGCTATCCCAACCACCGATACCTACAGTCTGCCCCAAGGACAGGACGAATTCTATTTTGCCCTCCCCTTCCGAGAAATGGACAAAGCGCTCTGGGCACGCAATAACGGTGCATCGCCTGCCGATTTAGCGAACATGCTGAGCATCAGTGAGGAGCAGGCAAAATTTGTTATGCAGGATATCGATAATAAACGCAAAACTACCCACTATCTGCATGCCAGACCCTATTTGATGGAACCCATTCCTGAACTGCATCTCTAACCGCTTTTCTATTCGTGACACCCTCGTTGCCGCGCAAAGCGCGTGAACGAGGATTACGAATATGAATACCACGAGAGTTTGAATTGGAATCCGATTTGGCGCCACCAAATCGGCTTCCGAAAAACTCGCTAACCGATCACAAAATCACCCAGCCCCGATAAGTTCAATCTGATATCCATCAGGATCTTCGACAAAAGCAATAATCGTGGTGCCAGCATTCATGGGCCCAGCTTCACGAAGGATCTTACCCCCCATTTGAGCGATCTTTTCGGTAGCTTGATAGACATCGTCTACCTCAATTGCCAGATGGCCAAAGCCGTCACCCAGTTCATATTTATCGGTATCCCAATTGTGGGTCAACTCAATCACCGTATGCTCAGCCTCATCTCCATAGCCTAAAAATGCCAGGGTAAACTCGCCCTTGGGATAATCATTCTGGCGCAACAGGCTCATGCCGAGTACCCGTGTATAGAAGTCGATCGACCGTTGCAGATTTCCGACACGAATCATGGTGTGTAACAGACGCACAAACATCCCTCCTCAATCGCACAAGACACATAGATTTCATTATCCAGCAAGGAAGCCGTCTCGTCATAGAGACATATTAGACTTTAGACATGCTGCATGAAATCAAACTGAATATTATTCTCCCAGCAAAGAACAACCACAAGTCACCCCATATTCAGGTACTTCAGCTCCATATAGTCATCCATGCCATAGTGTGATCCCTCACGACCAAGACCTGACTCCTTCACGCCGCCAAAAGGTGCAACCTCAGTGGATATGATGCCAGTATTGATACCCACCATACCATACTCCAAAGCCTCACCGACCCGCCAAGCACGGGCTAGATCTTTTGAATAAAAATAGGCAGCCAGACCAAACTCTGTATCGTTTGCCATCTCTACCGCCTCTTCTTCGGTAGAAAATTTAAACAGTGGTGCAACAGGACCAAAGATCTCTTCTTTTGCCACCATCATGCTTGAATCTGTATTGGTTAATACAGTGGGTTGATACCAGGTACCTTCTGGACTAAGACGTGCACCGCCACCAATAACACAGGCGCCTTTGGAAACGGCATCTTTTACCATCTCTTCCACCTTGCTCACAGCCGCCTCATCAATCAAAGGCCCTTGCTGAACCCCCTCCTCCATGCCATCGCCAATCTTAAGCTCAGCAACCGCCGCTGAGAGCCTTTTAGCAAAGACATCGTAAACACCCTGCTGCACCAAAAAACGGTTAGTACAGACACAAGTCTGACCCGCATTTCGATATTTGGATAGCAGTGCCCCCTCGACCGCAGCATCCAGATCGGCATCATCAAAAATGATGAATGGAGCATTACCACCCAACTCCAGTGATAACTTTTTCAGTGTTGATGCCGATTGTTGCATAAGCAGTTTGCCAACCGATGTCGATCCGGTAAATGTAACTTTCTTCACTATTGGGTGGGACGTCATCACTGCGCCGATCTGACGTGAATGACCGGTTATTACACTCAAAACACCAGCAGGCACGCCGGCACGCTCGGCAAGTTCGGCCAAAGCAAATGCCGACAAAGGGGTCTGCTCAGCAGGCTTCACCACCATGCTACAACCTGACGCCAAAGCGGGGGCCGCTTTGCGGGTGATCATCGCAGAGGGGAAGTTCCAGGGTGTGATAGCGGCACAGACGCCAATAGGTTGTTTAATAACAACCATTTTACGGTTCGGCATAGGTGAAGGAATCACCTCACCATAGGCACGTTTGGCCTCTTCTGAAAACCACTCGATAAATGATGCCGCATAGGCAATTTCACCCTTGGCTTCAGCCAATGGCTTGCCTTGCTCGATGGTCATAATCTGAGCCAAATCATCCAGATTTTCCATTATCAGTTCAAACCAGCGCCGCATCACCAGAGCACGCTCCTTCGCCGTTTTAGCAGCCCACTGCTTCTGAGCTACCTGCGCAGCAACAATCGCCTTTTCGGTCTCTGCACCACCACATACAGGCACAGAAACAATCTCTTCGCCAGTGGCAGGGTTAGTGACC
>JARRQF010000266.1:0-5351 GCA_037382065.1 Candidatus Thiodiazotropha sp.
GCGTAAGCGCAGCTTACACCACTATTATTAAAGGTGTCATGCGAATGCCTGCCGCTTTCTGAGATTGAGTGGGTATCTCGACGAGTCCCATAAGATCAACGTAGTGCAATTGCCCTGGCGTAGGATGCGGTTCGTACCTCACCACATCCTACGTAATATGCTCATATCACACGTTACGAGTTATTCCATTACATTTACTCCAAAAATCTCACCACGAAGAACACGAAGGATATGATCCTTCGTGCTGTTCGTCGGAAAGGACTAGTGGATAATGATTTCGTAATGTTTGACGAATATACTAAAAAATATTTTTCAAATCCCCCTCCCTCTTATTGTGAGCAAAGAGATGAAATTATCAAGAACGATAAAATATTATTCACTACTAATTATTTTAATAATCTCTACCGTGCTAAGCACATATTGCTTTGCAGCAGTAGACGTCGATATGCAAGCGATGTATCTATATGCAAACAATCATCTAAATGAAGCATTAGAGGATATTCCAGAAGGTGATGAAACAAAGTACGGATTTAATGTACGCGATGAGTTTAGATCTGCTTCTCTTGGTATACCCTATCAAGAATATGACATGGACAGGGAACAACCTACGGGTTATTGGAGAATCCCGGTAAAAGTAGATGGAGATAATCGTGTATTACTTCGTCTAAGAAATACAGAAGAGGGTTGGAAAATTTCAGGGGTTAGCGGTAGCGAACTTGCAACCAATCTTGGTGATCTTGAAAACTATGTAGCGGCTCAAGGGCAAACACCAAGAGTAGGAATAATTATCCGAGATTACACAATGCGGTGTGACTACGTGCAGTTTGACCTTCATCATGACTATGTGTTGTCGGGCTATATATATCCACTCTGGTCCGCTTCCCGATTCATGGCAGAATCTGAAAATACCAGCAGCACAGGAGCTATGGATTATCAATCTTATGATGTCAATATCATTAAAGAGTTACGCAAGTCATCTCAAAACAGAATAGATTATATTAACTCAATTAATAATGTATATAGAGGGCAATAAATAATGAAAAAACTTATTTATTTTGGTTTTATGATCCTTGCGATACCGACTTTATCCTATGCCATTTCTGACGTATCTACACCGACAAAGCTGGATATTCCTTTAGTTGAGCAAGAACAGAAATACTGGTGTTGGGCTGGAGCCACCCAAAGCATATTGCAATATTATGGTAATGATTGGAAGCAGTGCGAAATTGCTGAGTTCGCAAGAACTCACTCAACATACCATAATTACGGCTCAGAAAACTGCTGCAAAAACCCTAGTGGTGCATGTAATGATTTAAATGAACTCGCCATACAAAAAGGCAGTATTCAGGATATTCTGAAAAATATGGCGTCTCCACCTATCACCAGCACCTTGATAAAAAGAAAGCTTTCTGAAAATGAAATTAAGGATAACATTAAACTAAAACGTCCGTTCATAATCCTAGCCTACGAGCACTTTATTGTTGGGTATGGTTTTAAAAACGGTAATCTCTACTATATGGATCCGTGGGAAGGTGAAGGATATGGATACAATAAATATGAGGATAAGGTCAACGACAAAGAGTGGTATTGGACACTTACTATGAGTAGCAGCCCCTATACACTGCTTGTTAATAATGACAGCAAAAAAGATCTCAGTGCAAAATCCGATGAATACAAAAATTTTATGATTAAAGTGCCAACAGGAGCTTCAAACCTTAACGTAACTATATATGCTGATAATGGCATACCAAATATACTTGCACGCAGGGCTTATGAGCCAACAACTTTCGAAAGCTCAGAGTGTTCAAAAACGGCACAACGACTGCGTTTTAAAGGGAAGAGATGTAGTATTGAGGATTTAAGCAAAGGAACTTATTTCATAAAAATTGGCGGCACTAACTTCTCTGGTGCAACACTTACGGTTTCTTACACTGAGCCAAAGGTAGATATAATTAGCCATAAGTGATTAACAATCTGAATGGCATACTCATGTGCTCATGAAGCCTGTACATACTCACAATATCAAATAGAATACTACATTAGGATTTTAATCAAATCGGATCGGTCTGTTGGAGACGACTTTACCGGACGTCTGAAACACAAACTCGATTGCGGCCACTGTTCTTAGCCATATATAGAGCTGTATCCGCCTTGCGCAGGATTTCATCGATTAAATTGGAATTCGCCGATGGTAGTGAGATACCGATCGATACGGTGATCTGCAAGGGGGTGTCGTTGGTAATAGCGATATTGGTGCTGGCAATCGTCTCTCTCAGCCGTTCCGCTACCCGCGATGCCTTTTTTGGCTCGGTCTGCGGCAGCAGTACGGCAAACTCCTCTCCGCCGATCCGGCCGATGATATCGACTTCCCTCAAGACTTGTTTCATAATGGAGGTGAACTCTCGTAGCACCACATCGCCAGACTTGTGGCCGTGTTTATCATTGACCTCTTTGAAGTGATCGATATCAAGCAAAAAGACGGCGTAAGGATTGCCATAGCGCCGAGCTCTTGCCATCTCGGCTTCGGCTAATTCCATAAAGCGGCCGCGATTGGCCACCCCCGTCAGAGAGTCTGTGTGTGCTCGATGCTCGAGCTCGTCCAGGGCTTGATGGTGCTCAATGGCTATACTGACAAGATTGGCGATTTGCCCGATCAACAACAGATCCTGCCCGCTCGGCTCACCAGGTTGTCGATGATATATCGCAAAAGTTCCAAGCACTCTCCCTTTCGAGGAGAACACAGGTTCGGACCAACAGGAGGCCACACCAGCCCTTGAAGCCAGTTCCCGAAATCCCTTCCAATAGGAATGGGTCTGAACATCAGCGACAACCACCCGCTTGTGGGTGTAAGCTGCGGTACCGCAAGACCCGACGCACTCACCAATCTCGATACCGTTGATCGCCTGATTGTAGAAATCGGGCAGACTGGGCGCTGCACCGGTATGCAGGCATTTTCCGTCCCCGTCGAGCAGCAGGATGGAACAGAGCATTTCCGGGTTTTCCGTTTCAACATCACGCACTACTGCGATCAATATCTCGGTTAGCGAAGCGCCGGTAGCGATCGCTTCCAGAATCTCGTTGCGCATCTGATTGCGATGTTCTGCATGCCAACGGTCGGTGATGTCGCTGAAATTGATTAGGTTGCGCTCCCCGATCCAAGAGGCGTTGATCATGCCATAACGTATCCCACCGTCTTTACAAACGACTGGTGCCTCGAGCACAGGTGGATCAGCTTCGGTATTCTTGGCTTTCGCCACTTGCCGCGACCAGCGTTCAATAACCCGCTTGCGGAAAGTTGCGTCCGGAAAGGCGAGGCGATTCAACCGTTTGAGAGTCGCGATCTCCTCCAAACGATATCCGAATAGTTCGGTAAATTTCCTGTTAATGTACTCCAGCTTGCCCAAGCGGAACCAGCCGACTCCAATTGGCAACGAATCCAAAATAGCCTGTAATTGAGCCTGTTTTTCACTCAGCTCTGTTTCGGCTTTTCTGCGCAAAGCAATATCGGCGGCTAGCTGCTGGTTCTTCGCAGCGAGTTCTTTCGTCCTATCCTGGATACGTTGGGCGAGATTCCGGTTGAGATCTTCCACTCGCTGCTCCGCCTGACGTGCACGCAGACGATCCAGGCCGCTTTGGGCCAGCATTTGCGCCAGCTGAGAGAAAAACGTCATGATTGGTTCGACCTTTTCTTGTGAAACCACAGGCACCTTGCGGATAGCTTCGAGATAAGCCTCCTCATCGTATCCGCACTCTTGCGCCTGACGACGGAACAGTGCCATATCTGGAGGGGTATGCAAAACCTGGCCGAAATAGAGAGTTGCCATCTGCTCGCCTTCAATAACGATGGGACAGACATAGTCCATAAGGCCATTGAGACACAGACCACCGACAAATCCGCTACAGCCAAGTTGCTTGGCCATCCGCCGATTGCTCTCTTCGCAACGCTCTTTGCTAAGGGGGTAAGCGCGATGGAAATTAAGGCACGCTTCTTGCCACCCTATCGCGCTGATAACCTGGTTTTCAGAGTCAACCAGACCGTGCAGTATACCCGTCGCCTGGTAGAACGACTGCAACATGCTGCGGAATGTGCCTATATCAACCAAGTCGGTGAACCGATAGCTCATCACTACCTCAATAAGGAGGCTTTTGGAGCCTCAGGGCACGAAAAAATCGAATCTATATTAAAGATAGCACCGTAGCAGGCTGTGGATAAAACAAACTACAATAAATAATTACCTGATTACGTCTGAGGTTTAGCTATTAAGCGACTGGTTATCTGAGGCTTTTTTAAGACAGTGAGGATCTCAACAGAGGCGGCCGGTATCCTGACACAGGGGGCAACCTGGCCTCATTCATGGATGGCTTAAAATAATTTCCAAGAAGAGGTTTTATGTGGCCTATACTCAATGGAGCTTGCTAACTGTTTGAAAACAGGGGTAATGAGAAGCAAAGGTAGTGAAACCGTTGAACGTGGATAAAATCATCTTGTCTATCGAAACATTGACAGGATTTATCAACTCCTTAAGTACTGGATAAAGGATTGTGTTTAGGCTTGAGCTTATTAATCGCAAACTAATTGAACTCTCAATAATAATGGTTGCTGCCGTTCTTTTTGTTTCGGCTGCTGGTGGATGCATCCTTTATCAGACATCCATTACTGAGACTGCCCAACGCCTTACTGAAACAGCACAAAGTAATGCTCGCTTGATTGAGTCGATTGCAATTTATAATAGAAAACATTCAGAAAAATGGCATTCAGGCGACCGTACTTTTGATGTGACGCTGAATGAGATAAAAGCAGCATATGAGCAGTTTCATTTTGGTCATAGCGGCGAATTCACTCTCGCAAAAAAACAAGATCGACAGATTGTGTTTCTTATGAGGAACCATCTTGCCGGTATGGATATTCCAGATCCGGTTCTTTTTACTGCACAGGATAGGGCTGAACCTATGCGGCGAGCGTTATCGGGTGAGTCTGGTTGGATGATGGGTAGGGATTACAGAGGAGAGTATGTGATGGCGGCGTACGAGCCGGTTACTATTCTCAATCTTGGAATCGTTGCCAAAATCGACATGGAGGAGATTCGAAATCCATTCATTAAAGCTGGCCTGATTATATTGTTTCTTGCGGTATTGGTAGGTTTTATTGCTCTGAACGTCTTTCGCAGAACAAGCCGATTGATCTCCGATAAGTTCGAAGATAGTAACAAGCAATTCACCCGCTTAGCAAAGAATGCAGCGGATGTGATCTATCGGATGTCGTTACCCGATGGTCGCTATGAGTATATGAACCAGGCTTCTATCGAACTTTTTGAGGGTACACCGGAAGAGTTCTATGCATCACCAAAAAA
>JARRQF010000267.1:0-11554 GCA_037382065.1 Candidatus Thiodiazotropha sp.
CGGCGTTGCAACTCCTTGGAATAGCGGGCTATTCCGCGTCGTTGCGCGCCGTGCATGGATGCACAAGTGTCGCGGGCACATGGATGTGCAGGAGCGACCCTTGCCCTGTACCACCACAAGCGCACTCTTCACGCTGTCCAACTGATCTTTTTAGGTTAAAGGCAAAACGCACCGCCCCAAACTGAGCGTTCAAAAACTCAGTTTGCTCTGGGGTTGGGTAAATTCTGACTTTCGTAGCTTTTAACATTTCAGCGCTCAATGATACAATACTTTTATTATAATAGCTTAACAAAGGTAGAAATCAGTTTCTTCTCGCATGCTACGCCACTTTAACCCGCATTTGTCTCGACAAAGCCAATCATCCGTTTTGTGGTCAAGGTCGTACTTTGCAAGTTCGGCAGGTGGAGCAACGATTGAGACCTTGCGTAAGTATGTAGAAAATCCGGCTACGCTTGATTAGCCCTTTCATCCCCGCCCGCATTGGGCGAGGGTTTTCGGGCTATTCTGCTAGCTATTGGTTGCAGTAGGTGAGTATAGAGCCTTTTTTCAACCTGAATCTGTGCGCGATTTCCAGTAACCGTTCTAAAAAGACAAGATTAACATTATTTTTATAAACGCAATTTCTGCCTCTTCTCCACTCATACATCTTTTCACATAGACTAGACTTTAGTCGCGAGTAGTTCACTAGCATTAGAACTGATCGTCAGCAACCCCGAAGCTACTCGGCGCAGCAACACCCTCTGTGTCGGAGAGACGAATTTTCAGTGATAGGTTGTTGCGGGAGTCTGCATGGGAGAGTGCTTCATCCAGGGTGATTTTTCCTTCCTGATATAACTTATAGAGTGATTGATCGAAGGTTTGCATGCCTCGTTCATTACCCTGTTCCATGACCTCTTTGATGGTATGGACATCACCCTTCTGAATTAATTCGGAGATATAGCTCGTGAGTAATAGAATCTCGACAGCGGGTATGCGTTGCCCATTGACGCCTTTTACCAAACGTTGCGAGATGACGGCCTTCAGGTTGAGTGATAGGTCCATGTAGAGCTGTTGATGGGCCGTGTCAGGAAAGAAGTTAACGATCCGGTCAAGCGCCTGATTGGCATTATTGGCATGCATAGTCGAAAGGCAGAGATGGCCTGTTTCCGCATAGGCAATGGCGTGCTGCATGGTAAACATTTCGCGGATCTCACCGATCTGATTGACGTCTGGGGCTTCACGCATGGCATTTTTCAGGGCGTTTTCGTATGAAAGCGTATCCAGGCCTACTTCGCGTTGGTCCACCACAGATTTTTTATGGGTGTAGAGATACTCAATGGGATCCTCGATCGTCAAGATATGGCCAGTTTGATTCTGATTGCGATATTCGATCATTGAGGCCAAAGTGGTAGACTTACCCGAGCCCGTGGCACCCACCACCAGGATTAAGCCACGGGGTTCCAGGATAAGCTCTTTCAAAATGATTGGGAGATTGAGCTTCTCAACAGGAGGTATCACACCTTTGATATAGCGGATAACCATCGCAGCATCGCCCCGTTGGCGATAGACATTGACACGAAAACGACCTAAGTTACTAATTGATATCGCAAGATTGCATTCATAAGTGGCTTCGAACTCCTTAATCTGATCGTCGCTCATGATGGCGTATGCCAGCTTACGTGCCTCACCAGCTTGAAGTGGCGAAGTTCCTATCGGACGCGTCTCACCTTCCGCTTTTAAATTGGGTGGTGCTCCAGTACTGAAAAACAGATCCGAACCATTTTTTTGTACCATCAGTTTTAGATAGGGCACTATATCCATCAGCGATTTCCTCCTAGATACAGTTATGTGTCCTGCTTAAGGTTTTTATTGAATACTTCTCCCTATCGGCAGGGTATGCAAAGAATGTAGCTGAAATTTTCTACAGACTAAATGTCATTCTTTCTAGGAGCGCTTAATGAGCCAGATTCAGTTAACCCTAAAAAAATCAGTTGACCGCTCCATTCTAATAACAGGTTTTTGATTTTGAAGAAAATAGCTTCGATGGTTATGACCACCTACTGGGTGAATCACGCGACAACGTGAATTGGGTGTTGGTATGTGCGTCAAACCTACCGAAGTATTGGAGAAAGACGATGGATATTGATGAGGTTATTGATGCGACCCGCTGTTGGGTTATTGAAACGGTGGTGGGATTGAATCTCTGCCCCTTTGCGGCAGTACCTGTGAAGGCGGGGCTTATACGATATGTGGTCTGTCATGAGAGTGACTCTGATGGCATATATCGGGCGTTGCTTAAAGAGCTGGATGCCTTAATTGACCTCCCAGAAGAGGATGTGGAAGCCAGTCTTTTGATTGTGCCGGTCGGTCTGGATGCTTTTTCAGACTATCTGGATATGCTTGATGCAGCAGAGGTAGCGATTGCCGAAGCGGGTCTTGATGGGGTTTTTCAGTTGGCCAGTTTTCACCCGAATTACCTGTTTGAAGGGAGTGATGACAGTGATCCAGCCAACTATACCAATCGGTCTCCCTATCCGATGTTTCACCTGATAAGGGAGGCTCCCCTGGAGCAGGCGCTGAAAGCGTGTCCCGAGCCGGAAAAGATTCCGCAGCGTAATATGGCACTGTTGCGCGAGATGGGGCTGGAAGCAATGCAGGAAAGGTTAAATGCTTGTCGTAAGCGGAGGTGTTGATCCGGCTTGCCTAGTAGAGCGCTACACTAGTGTGGTGCTTCATACAAATTGACGATTATAGAAGCCTGCTCAGGCCAGGAGACAAGGCGCAATGCGCAGGGAATGGCTCGCCCTTTTCAAGCATTGCAACGCAGTATCCTGGCGTATGAAGCACCACACTAGTAATTTAGTTGATTGTTACGGACGTTGAAGCAAGAAGCCTCGCCCAAAGCAACTTGTTGCGCCGGGCGGGGAGTAGTCACGTTAAAAGGAATAAGCTTTCCTCTAGGTGGGACATAGATAACTAATCAGAGAGCAGCATGGATCTACAGCAAGATAGCAGAGAGCAGTGGCAGTTGTGGTGTGAAAAACTGGCGGAATCCGGAGTAACGCCACCCGATAATGAAACCTTCAAGAGTCACCTATTGAGTGTTTGGGAGGCCAGTGACTACGTCGCACAGGCCTCTCTGCGTAATCCAGATCTGCTTAATCAGAATGAGCTGGAGCAGCCTATTCAGGTGGGTGAGTTATCATCACAGCTTGAGGCGCTATTATCGGGCGTATCCGATGAGGCCACGCTGGCAAAACAGCTGAGGTTTTTCAGGCGTCGGCAAATGGTACGCATCATCTGGCGTGATCTGACCAGACAGGCTCCCTTGGCAGAGACGCTGGAGAGTCTCTCGGCACTCGCCGACGCAACGATCAATCAGGCACTTCTGAAACTCTTTGCCTGGTTATGTGAGGAGTTGGGTACGCCGCGAAACAGTGATGGAGTTCCTCAGGCATTGGTGGTGC
Organism: Candidatus Thiodiazotropha sp.; assembly: GCA_037382065.1. GTDB lineage: Bacteria > Pseudomonadota > Gammaproteobacteria > Chromatiales > Chromatiaceae > Thiodiazotropha. The sequence goes on from JARRQF010000267.1 coordinate 3,447, forward strand.
TTGGAATGGGCAAGCTTGGGGCCAGGGAGCTTAACCTCTCTTCTGATATTGATTTGATCTTCGCATTTCCTGAGTCTGGACATACTGATGGTCCCAGACAACTAACCAACGAGCAGTTCTTTATCCGACTTTGTCAGCGTCTGGTGCAGGCATTGGATAACCATACCGCCGAAGGATTTGTATTTCGGGTCGATACAAGACTGCGTCCGTTTGGCAGTGCTGGACCACTGGCGATGAGTTTTGCTGCTCTGGAGAGTTACTACGGGGCTCAGGCTCGAGAATGGGAGCGCTACGCTATGATCAAGGCTCGGGTCGTCGCTGGGGATGAAGAGGCGGGCAGAGGGTTGATGGAGATGCTGCGACCTTTCGTCTATCGGCGCTATCTCGATTTCGGGGTCATTGAATCACTGCGAGAGATGAAACAGATGATCCGTGCTGAATTGCATAAAAAGGGTATGTCGGCCAATATTAAGTTGGGTCCTGGAGGTATTCGCGAGATCGAATTTATTGGTCAAGTCTTCCAACTGATTCGCGGCGGACGGGATAAAGGCTTGCAGGTGCGCCCCATTCTTTCTGTATTACAGGTGTTGCAGGAGCGAGAACTGTTGCCGGAATATGTCGTACGAGAGCTGACGGAAGCCTATGTCTATTTAAGGCTGGTGGAGAATCGTCTTCAGGCTTGGCAGGATCGCCAAACCCACCAGTTGCCCGACGATGAGGTGGGTCGATTACGTGTGGCGCGCTCCATGGGCCATGGGAGCTGGGACGATTTTTTCACTGAACTGGAACAGCATCGCAATCGAGTACAGGGACATTTCGATCTTCTCATATCGACGCCACACACTGAGTCCGATGAACAGAGTCAGCCTCTGGGAGGTGTGTGGCACCAAAACCTGGATGTTGATACGCAGAGGCAGCTCTTACTTCAAGCAGGGTTTCAAGTGCCTGAGCCGATTCCAGAATTGCTGGAGCAATTGCGAGGTAGTCATGCTTATCGAGACCTTAGCAGCAAAGGTAGAGAGCGGCTCGATGCCCTGATGCCAATGTTACTCGAAGCGGTAGGGCGATCCGATTCAGCGGATACCACTCTACCCCGAGTGCTAAACCTGCTTGAAGCGATCATACGGCGTACTTCCTACATCGCCTTGCTGATCGAAAACCCTATGGTGCTTTCACAGCTGGTCAAGCTGACCGGGGTCAGTCCCTGGGTGACAGGGATGCTGACCCGACACCCGATATTATTAGATGAACTGCTAGATCCCCGGCGTCTCTACTCTCCACTAAAACGGGATGAGCTCAGTAGGGAGCTGGCCGATCAGCTCTCTCGGCTTGATGTCGACGATCTGGAGAGTCAGATGGAGCGTCTGCGGCAGTTCGCGCAGAGCAATCGTTTGCGAGTCGCCGCAGCAGATATCAGCGAACAGATACCCTTGATGGTGGTGAGTGACTACCTGACCTGGATTGCCGAGGCAGTTGTCGAACATGTGATTCGGCTCGCTTTTCAGGAAATGGTAGGTCGCCATGGTTATCCCCCCGGGTGTTCCGATCAGCAGCCAGGCTTTGCCGTGGTTGGCTATGGCAAGATGGGCGGTATCGAGCTGGGTTTTTCATCAGATCTTGATATGGTATTCCTACATGGTAGCGTAGACAGGAATGGCATTACCAATGGCAAAAAGCCCGTTTCTGTGGATGTTTTTTATGCGCGTATGGCACAGCGTATTATCCACATTATGACCACCCGCACGCCATCTGGCATACTTTATGAAGTGGATATGCGACTCAGACCCAATGGTAATTCGGGTATGCTGGTCAGTTCGCTAGAGACATTTGAGATCTACCAGAGAAACAGTGCATGGACCTGGGAGCATCAGGCATTAGTGCGTGCCCGGGTGGTAGCCGGTGACTCGCAAGTCAAAGTGCGCTTTGATCAGATTCGCCAAACGATCTTAGGAGAACCTAGGGATGTTGTTAAACTGCAAAATGAAGTAGTTGAAATGCGCGAGAAAATGCGCACCAATCTGGATAAAAGCAACCCGCAACAGTTTGACTTAAAGCAAGGTTTGGGGGGCATTGTCGATATCGAATTTATGGTTCAGTACGCTGTACTTCGGTGGGCACATGAGCATCCACAACTATTAGTCTGGAGCGATAATATACGGCTTCTAGAGGCGCTTGCGAAACTCGGGTTATTGGATAACCAGGCCGCTGAGCGGCTAATGGGGATCTACAAGGTGTTACGTGCGGCTTATCATCGTAGTGCGCTACAGGACCAGCCTGCGATGGTGACACAACAGCAGCTTATAGAAGAGCGCGCCCTAGTAACTGAGATATGGGCCTGTCTGATGCTGAAATAAATGTGTGAGCAGAAGTAGGGCCATACTCTTTGGCCTCTTAATTGCCTCAATGGCATGGCCCACTAGTCCCCCACTCCGAAGGGTTAGCTTCCTGATCCTGCCTTTCGTGCTCAGGTACCAGCTGGCTGAGCAGTCGTTTCAACTGCTCGTTATCGATCGAGTTACTAGCAGCAGACATCTCCTCAAGAATTCCCGTCAGCCATAACCAGTCTACCTGGCGATGGTGTGCCAGCAAAACCTTTTCATGGCTGGTTTTTTCAAGCTTTTCCTTTTCATGGAATAGCTCTTCAAATAGTTTTTCGCCAGGTCTCAACCCAATATATTCAATCTGAATTTCACTGCCCAGAGTACGGCCGGAGAGATGTATCATCTGTTCAGCCAGATAGCTGATCTTGATTGGTTCACCCATATCGAGAACAAATATTTCGCCACCCTGGCCCATCACAGTAGTCTGCATGATTAACTGGCAGGCCTCGGGAATCGTCATAAAGTAACGCTCCATGCGAGGGTCCGTGACGGTGACGGGTCCACCCGCTTCGATCTGCTTCCTGAACAGGGGGATAACACTGCCAGCGGAACCTAGCACATTGCCAAAGCGAACGGTTATAAAATTGGTTTTAGAGTGGGCGTTGAGGTTTTGGCAAAAAATCTCTGCGCAACGTTTACTGGCACCCATAACATTAGCGGGGTTGACCGCTTTGTCGGTAGAGACCAGAACGAATACCTCGCACTCATAGCGGTCAGCTATTTGAGCCACGCATTGGGTGCCCAGCACATTATTGCGTACGGCTTGGCGTATCTGGTTTTCAAGCATCGGAACATGCTTGTAGGCAGCGGCATGAAAGACTACCTCAGGGCGAAACTCATCGAATAACTTTTCGACATAGGCCTGGTCGGTGATGTCGCCCAGGTGACACTCCAGAATCAGCTCTGGATACTCCTTCAAGAGTTCCATCTCAATGGTGTAGAGATTGAACTCACTGTTTTCCAGTAACACCAGTTGTTTTGGTTTGAGTTTGGCGAGTTGTCGGGAAAGCTCAGACCCGATGGAGCCGCCAGCACCAGTGATCAGGAGGGTTTTTCCAGAGAGGGTGGCGTCGATGGCATCCCAATCCAGGGAGACTGGATTGCGTCCTAGCAGATCCTCGATCGAGACGCTGCGCAGATGATTGATCTGAACATTGCCTGACATCAGGTCATTTAATTGTGGCACAGATCTGAAAGGTATTTTTGCCTCCTCACAATATTCGACTACCTGGCGCATCTGTGCCGAAGAGGCGGAGGGAATGGCCAACATGATGATATCGATACTGAGTTCAGTGCAAAGGTCTGGAATCTCCTCACAGATACCGGCCACCGGAATGCCATGAATCTCCCGACCTTGACGGCGCGGTTTATCGTCGACAAAAGCAACCGGCAGATAGTCGCCCCGACGATTGCGTAAGATATCCCGTGCCAGTTTTTCTCCTGCCTGACCTGATCCGACGATCAGCACGCGCTGGCCAAAGGCCAGCTCAAGATGTCGATCCTTGAGCAAACGGTAGAGCAGGCGGGGTCCACTGAGTAGCATGACCAATAAAATGGTGTAGATCACCGGTACAGAACGTGGTACACCACCAGCACGGGTAAAGATAAACAATAGCGCCACGCTGACCACGCTACCAACCAGCACAGCCTTGAGAATGCGCATAATATCCGGCAGAGAAGCAAAGCGCCAGATACCCCGATAGAGACCAAAAAGAAGAAAAGCTAAGAGCTGGACTGGCAGCACATACAGCAAAGCGTGCAGTGCATCCTTATAGAAAGAGACCGGCATCACCTCTAGATTGTAACGAAACCAGAACGCCAGAAACCAAGCGATTGGCACCATCAGCACGTCATGTGCCAGCGCAACCACCTGGGAAGCTAAATGGCGAGGTAGAATCTGTTTGCTCATGCAGGCACTCCGAGAGCCCCTAAATAGTTAAATTTGTGAATAGCCAAGCATTCTAACCCATTCTAGCCACAGGTCAGTGAAATCGGCTTATAATCAACCACAATCAGCAAGGCCTTGGTTCATATTAAGGCCTTTTTCACAACTGCCAAACAAGAACACATTAGATGAAGGCACGCTGCAGTCGCGGTTTTGAAAACACCAAACCTAGTGTGGTGCTTCATACAAATTGACGATGATAGAAGCCTGCTCAGGCCAGGAGACAAGGCGCAATGCGCAGGGAATGGCTCGCCCTTTTCAAGCATTGCAACGCAGTATCCTGATGCTACGTTTTGATCAATTAGCGCTTCGGCGCGGAAATAAACTGCTTTTTGAAGGAGCAGACTTTACTTTGCATACCGGCTGGAAAGTGGGTATTACCGGGGGGAATGGCACCGGAAAATCGAGTCTTTTTGGCTTGATTCTAGGAGAGTTGCATGCTGATCAAGGAGACCTGAGCAAGCCACCCGGCCTGGAGATTGCCCATGTTGCCCAGGAGACACCCGCATTGCAACGCAGTGCTCTCGACTACGTTATAGACGGTGACCGGGAACTAAGAGAGATAGAGCGACGTCTGGAAAAAGCCGAGGAGCAGAACGATGGCGTTGCACAGGCGCATATGCATGAGGCGCTAGACAATGCCGATGGTTATCGGGTTAAAGCCAGAGCCGCCGAGTTGATGCATGGCCTCGGCTTTGCCAGTTCTGATGAGAGCAGGGCCGTCAGCCATTTCTCAGGTGGCTGGCGAATACGCCTTAATCTGGCACAAGCCCTAATGTGCCGCTCAGATCTATTATTGCTGGATGAGCCAACAAATCACCTCGACCTGGATGCCGTGATCTGGCTTGAAGAGTGGCTGCGCAGTTATCAAGGCACACTGCTGATGATCTCCCATGACCGAGATTTTCTTGATCAGGTGACAGATCACATCGTTCACCTGGAGCAGCAACAGGCGGCTCTCTATACTGGCAACTACAGCTGCTTCGAACAGACCCGGGCTGCTCGCCTGGCAAATCAGCAAGTGGAGTATGAAAAGCAGCAGCGGGAGATTGCTCACATCCAGAGCTTTGTGGAACGCTTCCGAGCCAAAGCGACTAAGGCGAGACAGGCTCAGAGCCGCATCAAGGCCCTTCAGCGCATGGAGATAATCAGTTCAGCCCATGTGGATTCCCCCTTCCATTTCAGTTTTCTACAGCCAGAAAAGAACCCTCACCCCCTGATAAAACTACATCAACTTGATGCGGGATACGGCGATCAACCGATTGTAAAAGGGGTTAACTTCAATCTCGAACCAGGAGACCGAATTGGCCTACTAGGACCAAATGGGGCTGGGAAGTCGACCTTAATCAAGATCCTGGCAGGCGAACTGACGCCTCTCTCAGGAGATTTTGAACCAGCACAGGATCTGCGTATTGGTTACTTTGCCCAGCATCAGCTAGAGCAGTTGGATGCCGCTGCCACGCCATTGCTCCATCTGCAACGTATGGACAGCCGAGCGAGTGAACAATCCCTGCGTAACCACTTGGGTGGATTTGGATTTATCGGTGATCAGGCACTTGCCAGCGTGGCCCCCTTTTCTGGCGGAGAGAAGGCTCGGTTGGTGCTCGCACTACTCGTCTATCAAAGGCCCAATCTCCTGTTGCTGGATGAGCCAACCAACCATCTCGACCTGGAAATGCGCCATGCTGTAGGTCAAGCGTTGCAAGATTTTCAGGGCGCAATGGTCATTGTCTCCCATGATCGCCATTTACTACGCATAACCTGTGATGAGTTATGGCTGGTTCACGAACATCGGGTACGCCGGTTCGATGGTGATCTGGATGAATATCCGGCCTGGCTTGGCGCACAGCGCCGGAGCGAAACGGCAACCACTCAAGAGGCGAGAATAGGGGAACACACCTCTGCTTCAAAAAAAGATCGTAAACGCCAGCAAGCAGAACAGCGCAAGCGATTGCAACCGCTCAGACAAGAGCTTGTAAAATATGAACGGAAAATAGAAAAACTTCAACAAAAGCAAAAAGATATAGAAATAATATTGAGTGACGGATCGCTCTATGATGTCACTCGCAAGGAAGAGCTCAAACAACAACTTATTGAGAAGGCCGATGTTGATCAACAATTGAACAATTGTGAAGAGCGCTGGCTGGAAATTAGTGAACAACTAGAGGCTGTAAAAAGGGAAGAAAAAGACTAAAGTGTCAGCTAAGAATGGAAAGTTTTCAGAGTTTATTGATGAACATCGATGTAGGTAATCTGCCTTGGAGCGTTAAGGATGACGAGTTGCGTGAAATGTTTGTGGCGTTTGGGGAGGTCGCTAACGCCAGTGTCATCATGGATAAATTTTCAGGTCGTTCAAGGGGGTTTGGTTTTGTTGAAATGCCCAATTCGAGCGACGCTGAAGCTGCTATTAAATCACTGAATGAGAAGGATATGGAAGGGCGTAGTCTGCGAATTAATGAGGCTAAGCCGCGCGAAGAGCGTCCTCAACGCAATAGCCACCATCAGAGACATTAACCTAAGTCAAAGCTTAGTGTCTGGGCGATACTCCCATTAACTTGGGAATCGCTCAAGATTAGGTAGCCTTGATGCCTGCCTAAATCAGAGGCGTTGTGGCTTTCGTGTGCATTGTGGTCGGCTTGTTTTTAGCCTACTGCATAGTCTGTTATGTGCTGATTTACCCGGTGGTTTAACCCTATTCCATTAGGTAGATTAGTTTGTCACGCTGAGGCTCCTAACCGCCAAATAGTGCAGGCTATTCTGCTACACTCCTATATTAAATAATGTTAGATTGTTTTAGGTTTATCCAGTTTGCGCGAAAAAACCTGCCGTTCAGGGCAGGGATGGATAGCGCGGACAACGCAGATGTCCATGTTATTTGCTAACAGGGTGTCTGCAGTTGCTAATGATGTGCCACACCACAGCAAGAAGAGGCAAAATATAAGGGTGACTACAACACACTTTTCCAGACTCGCTTTTTCAAGTTCCACCTTTCCTTGTATGATTTGGAAACCCACCAAGCGCATCAATGCTGCGTTTGAGCGCCCTAGGAATTGCCGCTCTTTAGAGCAGCGAGAATGTCAATGTTAGTTGACAATATCTGGTAAGGTTTTTATGAAAACATTTATTGCACTAATCGTTATCATCGCTATGGCAATTCTGGTCTGGCCCTATACAGCGGTATATCGACTTGACCAAGCTTTGCAGCGTAACGATCAGCAGGCGCTGAATAACATGATTGACGTAGAAGCGGTTAGGGAGCAGATCAAACGCAAACTTAATAAGAATGTACAAAGCAACATTGGAGATGTCTCGAATGGCTTTATTGATTGGCTGCAAAATGGCATCCAGCTACTGGGAGCCGATGCGGTTGAGCAAATGGTCGATCTCCATTGGGTTATGAAAGAGCTTCGCTTACACAACCCCAATCCAGAACAGGGAGGCATCCTGGATAGACTGACCTACGCCTTTTTTGATGGCCCTGACAGGCTGCTGTTACGGATTGGCGACTGGGATGAAACCCCGGTTTATGCCCACCTCAGCCTTCAGGGCTTAAATTGGCGTATAACAGCGATCTATAACTAGTGTGGTGCTTCATACAAATTGACGATTATAGAAGCCTGCTCAGGCCAGGAGACAAGGCGCAATGCGCAGGGAATGGCTCGTCCTTTTCAAGCATTGCAACGCAGTATCCTGGCCTGAGCAGGCTTCCCTTCGGGCGAGACGCTAAGTGGTCATCCGCGTTGTTGCGCGCCTTGGAAAGGGAGAAGCCATTCCCGGCGGCA
>JARRQF010000268.1:0-5328 GCA_037382065.1 Candidatus Thiodiazotropha sp.
GAGCAGGCTTCCCTTCGGGCGAGACGCTAAGCGGTCATCCGCGTTGTTGCGCGCCTTGGAAAGGGAGAAGCCATTCCCGGCGGCACGCGGCTAACCGCTTAGCGTCACGCTATAATCGTCAATTTGTATGAAGCACCACACTAGTGCGATTGCCTTGGTCGCAGCACTACATGAGTCTACTGGATAATCGAGTCGCTCCCTACCCATTCGTATATCTCAGTCACGGCGTGGTTACAATGGCAGCAATCACTTCCGCACCCGGTTGCCTGCGGTAGTTTTTTCACCAGCCCCTTGGCCATCCACTTTTCCAACATGCCGCGCAGCGCATTTGGCTCGGTATCGAAACGATGCGCCATGTCGGTCAGTGTTGCTCGTTGATTGGCTTTCAGATAGTCACGTAACTCAGAAAGAATCATGCTGCCCTCCCTTGTATCTTTTCCAGTGGGGCAGGGGACATCATAATTTGGTTACGGCCCCAGTAGCGGAGTGTCAGTACCACAAACAGGAAAGTCGTTATCATGCCTGCGATCCAGGCTATGGATAAGACGGGTTGACGGGTAAATAGGGTGGCCTGATAAAAGATGGTAGCAATGATATAGGCCAAGCCGGAAGTCCAGGCAGCAACAAACAAGGTCCAGCCCATATTAGTCTCTCTGTAAACAGCAGCAAGCGCTGCGGTACAGGGAAAGTAGAGCAGGATTAGCAGCAGATAAGCGAAGGCCCCGGCCGCACCGTCATAGCGAGCAGCCATAGCGCCGAAGGTACCAGTAGAGACCTCCTGCTCCTCAGCAGCGACCTCGTTACTGCTAACATCGCCCACGTTCAGGCCAAGAGGGTCACTCCAGGATCCTATGGCAGCGCTCAGATTGGTTGGAATGGTGGCGAAGGCCTGTTTGATGCTCTCCCAAAAACCGGATTTGCCGTCTTGGTGAATCTCAATGCCTGCTGCTGCATCATCCGCCTCACCAAGGGTAGTGTAGAGCGCATCCAGGGTGCCAACCACCGCCTCTTTTGCCAGCACCCCGGTAAAAATCCCCACTGCCGCAGGCCAGTTTTCTTCGGTCATACCCATAGGTGAAAAGAGAGGGGCAATGGTGCGGCCAATCTCGCTCAGCATCGATTTATCGCTCTCTTCATTACCATAGGTACCATCGGTACCGATGGTATTGAGTAGGTTAAGCACCATTACCATGGGTACAATGATCTTACCGGCTCGGAATACGAAGCTTTTGGTTCGGTCCCAGGTGCGTATTAACACGCCTTTGACCGTAGGCGCATGATAGGGTGGCAATTCCATGATGAATGGAGCGCTTCGTCCTTGTAGGATTGTTGCCCTCATAATCAACCCGCTTAGTACCGCCACAGCAATGCCGATCAGATAGAGACCAAAGACAACATTCTGACCACCCACAGGAAAGAAGGCGGCAGCAAACAGGGCATAAACTGGTAAACGTGCACCGCAGGACATGAATGGTGACATGACGATTGTCATAATGCGATCGCGCTGGTGCTCCATGGTGCGGGTAGCCATGATAGCTGGCACATTACAACCGAAGCTGACAATCAGCGGCACGAACGCCTTGCCGGGCAGACCAATAGCACGCATAGCACGATCCATAACAAAAGCAGCGCGTGCCATATAGCCGGAATCCTCCAGCACCGATAATAATAGATACAGGAAACCTATCACTGGAATGAAGGTAGCCACCACCTGAATCCCTCCACCAATGCCATTCGCTACCAGCAAGATCAGCCATTGGGGTAGCCCCATACTATTCATCCATGTGCCCAGCCCATCCACCAGAATGGTTCCGGTGAGGATATCGAAGAAGTCGATGAAAGAGCCACCGATATTAATGGTGAACATGAACATTAGGTACATAGCCAGCAAAAAGATGGGGATACCCAGTGCCCGGTTGAGTACAATGCTATCAATCTTGTCTGAGGTGCTGCGCTTAACCAGATTCTTCCTATGCACGCTATCGCTCGTTACCTGGTTGACGAATCCATAACGGGCATCGGCCAGACTGATATCGATGTCATCACCCATGGCCTCCTCTGTCTCTCCCTGCAGGGCAGCTAGTTTGTGCACCATACTGTCATTCACCATGCGTCGAGCCAGCGTGTCACCTTCCAACATGCGAACAGCCAACCAGCGAGGGTCAGCATGGTGTTTGACGGCAATGGCTTCAATCTCGGGCAGCAATTGCGCAACCGCATGTTCAATGGCTGGGTCATAGCTGAGCTGTTGTTTGGGCACGAGCTTGCTCTTCGCCGCTTCTAGGATCGATCCTTTCAGCTCTTCTACACCTTTACCAGTCGAGGCAGTGACAGGGATTACTGGACAGCCCAAATGCTCTCCTAACCTGTCTACATTGATGTCAAAACCTCGCTCCTTGGTTATGTCCATCATGTTCAGTGTTACCAGTAACGGAATTTTCATCTCCATAAGTTGTGATGTCAGGTAGAGATTGCGCTCCAGATTGGAGGCATCGACAATGTTAATAATCAGATCTGCCTCATGTTCCGCCACATAGTCCCGTGCGATTTGCTCATCAATTGAGACATTCTCTTCTGTAATATCCAGCGAATAGGTGCCAGGCAAGTCCACCAACTGGAACTCAGCATCTTGAAAGGTGTAATAGCCAGTTTTGCGCTCAACTGTCACGCCCGGCCAATTGCCTACCCGCTGCTTGGCTCCAGTCAGCGCATTGAATAGAGTGGTCTTGCCGCAGTTGGGGTTTCCTACCACTCCGATTATGAATTTATTGCTCATGAGCTATGGCCTCCCAACCAATACGGCTTCCGCCTCTTCTTTGCGCAGACTCAGACTATAGCCACGCACCTGAATCTCCACCGGGTCTCCCATCGGAGCATATCGGGTGACACGAAACTCCGTTCCAGGCGTCAGTCCCATGGACAATAGCTTCTTGCGATAAGCTTTACTGTTTCCCCCAAACCCCACTATGTGGCCGCTATCTCCTACGGCCATCTCTTTCAAGCTCTTTAACATCATTTTGTCTCCTAAGAAGTTTTTTTCTGCGCATCTACTGCTGCTGTGTCACCATAATCTTTTGCGCCATGCCAGCCCCAAGAGCCAATCGCGTTTCGCCACGGATTACCACCAGATTGCCTCCCCGCCGTTGCAAGATAGTAACTTCGCTACCAACATTCAGTCCCAGTGATGTCAGCCGCGTCTTCAGGCCCTTACCACCACACAATGAACATATATTTACCTTTTCATCCTTCTGTGCCATTGCCAAAGGAAAAGGGGCTTTGTCATTCGTCTCATTAATCTGCATTGGGATTTCCTGGTCCAGCTCTCAGTCAGTTACTTGGTTAAAATCAGCTTATTTTGCCGAGTGATACGCAGGCGATAGAGCTGTCCGGCATGTTGAATCAATAACTCTTGCCTGCCTTGAAATAGTTCATGAGTATCAAAGTGGATTTGTGCGGATGGTGGCCGGCTCGCATTCGTTTGCCTGGTTTGATCATTGTTTGGGAGATGGCTCATGGCTATTGACCTCTTATTAAAATGTTACGGAAAGCTGGGCAGTGAAGATGTCAGCATCTTCTTCACTTCCACCTTCACTTGCGGCGTAATCTTTATTGTGGGCATACTCGAAAGCTAGGGTGGTGTTCTCAAAGGTGTCCACGGAGAGTGCGGCGAGATAGCGCGTCTCAGGTAGTTCTAGCGCCATGGCCTCTTTGGTCCCCTGCCAGGCGAGTGCAAAGTTGGCCTCTTTACCTCCCAGTGCGAAGGCGTAACCCGCTTCCAGGTTAAAAGCAGCTGGTTTTGCTCCAGAGCCGTTAAAGGCAAGATCGGTGGCGTCAAAAGACTCCGTTGCAGTGAGGTGCTCGCCAATGAGGGTAAGCGGGCCGGTGTGGATGATGGCATGCATGCTAAAACCAGGCACCTTATCAGCCAGGTTGTCGGAATCGGTTACAGCCTCTTGCAGGGCGTTTGAATCGGCAAGGCTATTGATCCAGGAGAGGCCGATGCTGTATCCAATGCCACCCTCTTTCGCATCCTTTGTCAGGCCCAGGTTAAAGCCGAACTGGTCGATCTGCTCACTGCCGTCGTTGGTATCGCCGTTGAATAGATAGGTGGAACCATAGAGACCTCCCGACACATATCCGACCTGCACAGCGCTCTCTCGGGTCTCGCCGATCTCCAAGGTCAGAGGATCGGAAACTAGCGAACTCTCGTAGTTACCGAAAGGGACGTATATTTGGCCAACAGCTAAGGAAAATGGTGATGCATCAGGTTTTCCCAAGGTGATAATTCCTTCGTCGATTTCAGGCGGATCTGTCCCATCCTCCTCGAATAGAATCAGTACATGGGTGTTCACCCAGGGTGTAACCTGGGCGTCGATGCCCAGTTCCACCGTTGCCAGAGTGATATCACTCTCATTACTGTCGGGGCCGCTGTTATATCCGGCCTCCACTTCGACCAGCCCGCTCAGGCCGATTCTATTGAACCAGCTAGAATCCGCTGCGTGAGATGTATTGATTGCCTGATGACTCTTCTCAAGGCGCTCGACTTGATGTTTGAGATTCAGAATCTCCTGGTGTAATGCGTTTTCACCTTCAGTTGCAGCGGCAAACGGTATGCCGCTGTCAGCAATAGCAGCTATAAAGACTGCGATTGTTGTCTTGTTGTATCTATTCATAGCGTTCTCTCAGGTTTTAATGGCAATGCGATACTGGCTGGCTGCCGAAACCGAGAGGTCCTGGGGGCTGGCTGGTAGATCGGGGTTTAAAATAAATGGCTTATCAGGCGGCTAACGCTCTCCTCTTCCTGACCGCTCTGGTGATGCATTATTGATTAGTCGAGCTACCCCTGATCGCTCACTAATCGTTCCAACAAAGGGGGTGTGTAGCAGGTAGTCATCAGTAAGAATTTCTTTGGCATGCCCCATCGTTTGAGCGAATCGCGGCAATTCATTGAGATTTAAGCAAGCACCTAAAACATCACAATACACGAGATTTTCAAGGTTCCAGGAGGTCCTACACTGCAACTGAAACTGGCTGTGAGCGGTTTTTGATTGCTTTGAATATGATGACATGTGTGGAAGCTAACTAGGGTTGAGTACGATCCATTTATTGTAAATGATAATTATTCGCGTTTGGGTTGTCAATGACTAAGGTTGTTTTAGACTCCCTTGCTTGCAGGGCATATAGCCAGCATGTGCTACGGTTAGCACCACACTAGGTCCGCATTATCCTAAAAAGATCAGTTGGGCAGCGTGAAGGGTGCGCTTGTGGTGGTGCAGGGCAAGGGTCGCTCCTGCAGATCCATGTGTCCGCGACACGGGTGCATCCATG
>JARRQF010000269.1:0-5303 GCA_037382065.1 Candidatus Thiodiazotropha sp.
CGTCGTTGCGCGCCGTGCAGGGATGCACAAGAGTCGCGAGCACATGGATGTGCAGGAGCGACTCTTGCCCTGTACCACCACAAGCGCACTCTTCACGCCGTCCAACTGATCTTTTTAGGATGAAGCACCACACTAGTATCCTTTTACTTGATTACCCCCCCAAACCTCAGCAAGCTTCAGACATAATCAAGTACTTTTATCCTTGAGCGAAGATCGACTTCCTTTTTTCTTTCGCGAAAGCCCCCTGCTAAAAGAAGAGGGGTAGATTCATCGCTATTGAGCCTTACTGACCGGTATAGACCTCTTCACCATCAATATCCTCAAAGGTATTTCCGGTAACGAAGTCACCCGTTGTATCTGATTCAATCGAGATACCATGGTTTTGGCTGCCACGCAGTAGGGTATTGGTAACGTTGCCAGTACATGCCAGGCTTCCACTACCGAAGAAACCAACCAGGGCATAGACATTACCGCTGGGTGCGCCAGCATATTCGATAATGGCGTGATCAATGCTGTTGCCATTATTCGAAAAGGTGTGTTGAATCCCTGTCCAATATCCCTTGGTTTTCTGTACTCCTGTAAAGGTGATCGGTTCCTGTGCGGTACCATTTGCAACCAATGTTCCAGTATCACTTACATTGAGCCCTCCGTCGGCATTGAACTGGATCTCGGTGCCGGGTTCGATGGTCAAGGCTGCATTGACAGTCACATCCATTGTGGCGGTAAAAAAGTAAGGCACATCGAGGTGATGAATTGTCTGATTATCACTTAATGAGGTCGATTCGATGAAGACACGATCGTCACTATTTCCACTATATGTGCTATTACTATCGAGTAAACCTATATCGTTAATATCTACTCTACCCGGTTGATTATTCTCGGTCGATGTGACATTACTCATGCTGAGATCGATACCCGAATAGAATGAAAAGCCATTGGCCAAACTGTATCTCAGAATAGAATTACTGATGGTTAGTTTGCCGTCTTGGCCAAATACACCGACATTAGCGTTGCTGTTACTGCTGCCACCACCATATTCAACGATCGTATGGTCCATGACATTATCGGTGTGGTTAAAGGTGAATTGAATGCCTTTCCAGAAGCCAGGTGTTTTCAATAATCCGGTGAAGGTAATTGGCTCTAATTCCGTACCGATTGCTTTTAGCGTTCCTGTGTCGCTGACATACAACTGGGCGTCAGCAGGGAATGTCAGGGTAACCCCCGGTGCGAGTGTTAACTCCGCATCTACATCGGTCTTTCCCGTCAGATGATAATCGACATCGTGCAAGTTCCAGGTCTGATTGCTAACAACACCGTAGGTACTCACCAATTCGATATAGTCTTTATCACCAGCTATCGTTGTGACATTACCACTGAATGAGTTGTCCTTGGCAAGAACGCCAGCCTGAGTTGCTGGAATATAGATTGGTGAGTCCTCATTCAACGTAACTGTGTTTCCTGAGAAAGCAGTTAAAGTGCCACTAATACCCACGCTTACGCCATGACCGTTACTATGACGGATAATGGTGTTAAGAACGCTCAGTTTGCCACTGGATGCGACAACAATATTGGCATCGTTATATGTGATATTGCCACCATACTCAATAGTGGCGTAGTCAAATTGACTGGGAGCAATCGAGTTAATCGTGATGCCATTCCAATAGCCCGGCGCAGCTAACGCACCTGTGAAGACAATCGGTTGTTGCTGGGAACCGATGGCCATTAGCACGCCATCATCTTCAATGGTAAAACCTACATCTGCCGCAAATACCAATCGCACCCCAGGATTGATGGTAAGTGTTGCCGCATTGCTGACATTAACATTGCTGTCGACGTTGTAACAGGGTTCACTCAACGTCGTGTTCGTTGTGATCTCTGTTGGTGATAGATCGATACAGGTGACCTGAGATGCATCGGTAATGGTTAGTTCGGCGCTCGCCTCTGTTCCCAGGGAACTGTTTATCGATGGGTTGGAGAGAGTAAGCTGAACGGTTTCATCCATTTCTACTTCGCTGTTTTCATTAATTTGAATCGAGAAGGTTTTCGCAGATGAATCAGCGGCAGCCCAATTCAATGTGCCACTGGTCTCGACGAAATCCACACCCGCTGTTGCTGTAAGTGCGGTGGCGGCGAACTCCACACTAATCGCCTCAGATAGATCACCGATCCGGTTGACGGTGATGGTTGCCGCTCCCATACCCTCTTGGATAGTGTAAGTGGCTGCCGAAAAAGCGATCGAGGATGGATTGCTAATATCACCACTGAGGGTAATGCAGGTTTCATCGCTGGCTGGGGAGTCATTACCAGCAGCGTCAAAGGTAACGATGCGGTAGCAATAGCTCGCACCAGGCGACACATCAAAATCCGTCATGCTGGTTGATGTGACTGTGGCCAGTGAGGTGGCCATGGTATTGACACTTCCGGCAGCACCACGATAAACACGGAAACCGGATACATCGTTTATGTTGCTGATATTCCAGCTCAACACAATGGCACTTCCGACTTCGCTGGCCTGCAGGGATGTGGCTGCGGGTGATGCCGTGGTATCGGGGGCGTCCAGGGTAATGTCAACAGATACGGGGGCAAGGCTTTCTGATATCTGGCCATGCCCATCAAACGCCTCAACGATATAGTGGTAGTTAACGCCTGTGGAGAGTCCGCTATCGTTAAATATTGGGAAAGGGGTGGTCGAAACGAGCACACCATCGCGATAGACATTATAACCTGCCACCCCCTTATCATCACTTGATGGATCCCATACTACGACCACCTCGCCAGCGCCAGCTGCAAGGGCTCTCAAGTTATGTGGGGGTGAGGGTAAGTTATCATCACCTGAGGTAAAGTCAGTGTCGATATCTATATTGTTAATGATCGTGGTTTGGATAGCGTTAACTGCGTTCTGTTGGTTTATAACAATATTAATCTGGTTATTGATAACAACCGTACTATTGTCGAGAAAGCTATCGAAACCATCGCCAATTTCGAACGGTGAGGAGAGTAGGTCGATATTGGTTGGCGCACCATTTGCATCTAAAGCCTCGGTAATAATGGCTAAAAATTCACTGCTAATGGCATCAATTTCATCGGCCGTTGGTAATGAAGTAATAGCCCCCGAAGAGAAAGCACTATCTATATCCAAACCCTGTATAGCAAACCAGTTGCGAATGATGAGATCGGTATAGGGGTGGATATTCACCGCAATGGCAACAGAATCGCTATCGATGGTCGAGGCGTTCTCACTATGTGCCACGCTATAAAGATAATGGTTACCACCTTGATGGACACGTAATAGATAGGGACCATGCGCCGTTGTCGCAGTAGCCTCTTTAAGTTCACTACTACTGAAGTTACCATCGGCATCACTTTGAGTCGAGATCGTCACACCACTCAATGATTTAATGGTGATATCAGCGTTGGCGATAGCCACTCCGATCGCTGCCTTGCCACTAAAGCCGGTGCCAGTTATTACACCGTCATCGTCTCCGTCTCCAGCACCTCCGCCGCCACAAGCGCTTAATGTTATCAATAAGACCAGAACGAAACATGCTTTTATAGCGTGTCGATTTAACCACTTGCTGCTAAGCAAGTCCCTCATCTGAATGTTTTTCATTATTTGTATCCTTAAAGTAATAGATTCCGATGCCAATGCGTCCAATAGTTTCATCACTATCCTGTCTGGCTGAACGCTTTTTCTGGACTAACCAATCGTTCAGTTCGAGCAGTAACTCAATCGATTTTTCAGCACTGAAATGCTTGAATTCATGAGCGATAGACTGGGGAATATCAAAGTGCGTTAACTGCCGTTGAAATCTGCTCTCTTGATCGGTAGATTTTGTGATATTAAAAACGCCCGTATTTAGCAGATTGCTTGCGCAGTTTGAGAGGATATCGATACTTTCAGCATCATCTGCTTCCGGTATAAAACCAAACTTATCTAAACGAATAAGTTTTTTATCGATCACGCTAACTATCTTCAAACGGATCAGTTCGTCCAGGATAGCGCCTGGAGAGATGTCTCCACTGTATCGTTCGACAAGCAAGGCAAAGCTTGCACCCTCTTCGCTGTCATTGAATTTTTTGAGTGGAAGAATCTTTGGCTGATTCTCCTTATCAAGAAATTCATCATCTTTAAGCCAGCCGGTAATCACCCTGGCGGCTCGGTTAACCGTATATTTTGGTAACCGTGATGGGTGCTTTTCATTATGCGATAGACGTACAACCTCCTTTCTACTCAACCCTGTCAAAACAGCAACTCTTGCATAGGTGCTTTTACGATTGGGGATAGAGAAATAGTTATGGGCAACATGGACGTATGCTTCCTTGGCGATTTCTGAAAATTCACTATGTGAAAATTCATTCCTTATCAATAGCCGAACAATTGGTATCAATAACCTGAGTACGGCTTTTTTGATCTGGGATTTTCTATCTGCCTTCATAGAACGGGATTATAATCCCGTTTTGTGGGCAAAACAGATCTAAATCTGAGATCTTGATTCTGGGATAATTAATAATGTGAGCTAGATCACGCATTTTGCGTGGTAATGCCTACATCTGGATGAGAAGAATCCCCCATAACTAATCACCTACTGGGTGAATGGCGCTCTTGTGGCGGCACATGGCGTCATTGCGCACCGTGCATGAATGCACCCGTGTCGCGGGCACATGGATCTGCAGGAGCGACCCTTGCCCTGCACCACCACAAGTGCACTCTTCACGCTGTCCAACTGATCTTTTTAGGATGATCATCGTGCCTCTCTCGTCATTCAGATGTGGATTTTGAATTAATCTAAAAAGATCAAGATGAGTGAATAAATGCCGCAGCTGGACGACAAGAGGGGTGCGAGGGCGCGTCCTTGGATGAGATATTCGAGTTTGAGCTTGCTTATCGGTTTTTACTGCCAAGCTTTCTTAGCCAGGCGACGCTGGAGTTTACGCCAGTTTCGCGGCGTATTGATCTGTATGGCGGGGTCCTCACGCATTCAGGTGATTGATGATACTTGAACCTAAAAAATAAACACTGGCTCCTTGAAGTTAGGCAAGGACTATCCCCATATTCGCTGACGTTTATTATACTTCTATATTGGCCCTTAATGATGTGAACCGCAGTGCGGTGATAAGTCGTTTTGGTGCTACTAAGCAATCGCAATTAGCCAACCCTGTTAATCACACTCGAAAAGTGACTACAGCTTGTGTAGATGATGGCCCTTGGCTTTCGCTTTATATTCCAGTTTGGAAACAAAGCGACTCCAAGCCGCATCACCAATGGCTTTAGCAAGGCGTTTGTTTTTCATCATATTGGAAGA
>JARRQF010000270.1:0-5298 GCA_037382065.1 Candidatus Thiodiazotropha sp.
GCGTCTCGCCCGAAGGGAAGCCTGCTCAGGCCAGGATAGTGCGTTGCAATGCTTGAAAAGGGCGAGCCATTCCCGGCGGCACGCGCCTAGCGGCTAACCGCTTAGCGTCACGCTATCATCGTCAATTTGTATGAAGCACCACACTAGCATCGTAGGGGGGAGTAACTTACGATTTTACATGGCATACTGAGGCTATAAAGTCAAGAATAATTCAATGCATGGGTATTCTTAGGTTTCCTTATCCTTTGTTGCATTCGGGAAGACCGAAAAACCGGATTAACAGGCCCTACTCGGTTCTGTCTATATCTACATCGTCCATCATTCCATCAACGTCTGTGGACTTGATATAACGGGCTGCGTTTTCTGTATCTTTTACGATGTCTTCGAAGTGCCTTTCTCCACATTTAATCTTTGCGCCTTCAAGGTGGCGCCATCGTCCCACCATGTACTGCCTTTTGTTTCAACGACTAAGTAGAGCTTTTCCTCACCAGCGTCTTCCACGACAACAGCCCAATCCGGGTTATATGCGCCAAGCGGGGTTGGGACTTTGAACCACGAGGGCAACTTGGCGTAAACCTTCACCCTTTCGTTCTTTTCTAAGTCCTCCGTGAAGAACTTCTCTACACCTCCTGAGTCATACACGACGTGGGTGTAAACTGACTTTTGTACTTCCAGCATATTTTTCAGATAGCCTTTCAGCTCTTCCTGTTTGAATAGCTCCTGTGCATAAAAGTGCTCGTCACCAATTTTCGTGTATTTAATACCATCCACCAGCGCTAGCCGCTTGGTACGGTTGATCGCCTCGGAGCAATAGTCAATGAATTGCTGAGGATTTCGCAGGAAGTCTTGAAGCCTTTGGCTCTCCCTGAGTATTTGGACTATGCTCTTTCTTGTGAGCTGGGTCTTGTCCTGCAAGTCAGTAATGATATCGGGTAGCTCGATATCTTTTTCATGGGTTATTATAAAGTCGGATGCACTGGTTTCTTTTGTATCCACACCACCCTTTCCGATAGCTATATCGGCCTTTCGAAATTGGGCACGAGTTTTGGTAATTGGAGGACAATCTCTTATCGCATCAGCACAATCGTTCAGGAGTTTGAGATTGTCGAATTCCACACGGCATGTTGTCTTGTATTTAATCCGCTCCCAAAGCAGGCGGAAGTCATCGGATTCAAGAATGGCTTCCCGCGTTCGAATAATCTTCCTATCATCGGCGTTCTTGATATCCAGCTTGCCTGCCAGTTTACGAAGAACACCCTGAATATCCGAGATAATGACGTCTGCCTGTTCCTCCCCGTGATCCTGTACAAGTTCCTGCTTGATTTCTTCCGGTAGCTCGAAGCTTCCATCCTTCAGCACAGCACGAAGACTATCCTGCACCTTGCCTTTGGCATCCACAAATTGCTGATCCTTGAGGAACTGCCATATCTTATCTGACTGTTCCATCCCCAAGGGTTCTACCTCTCCTTGGTTGTTAAGGGGCTGTATGGTTGCAAATTGGTGCGGTTCGACAATGCCAAAACGAATACCTGTATCCTGCTCGATTTCCTTTTGCAGGTTCTCGGCAAACTGTTCATAGTTTTCAGTGGCAATCACGGTCAATGTATTCACGTCTTTACCGCGAAGCCTTTCACCATTTTGGTTGACGCAAAGGCGCAAGCCACGGCCAAGAGTCTGGCGGCGTTCCCGCTCGCTTCCCATATCACGAAGTGTACAAATCTGGAAAACATTAGGGTTATCCCAGCCTTCCTTCAGCGCGGAATGAGAGAAGATGAACTTCAGCTTGGTACCAAAACCCAGTAGTTTCTCCTTCTCCTTCATAATCAGGTTGTATGCCCGCTCTGCATTATCACGATTTGCCTGATTATTCTCGGCAGTTTCGACGGATCGGCCTTTCTTATCGATAGAGAAATAGCCGTTGTGAATCTCATCAGAGTCTGTTTCCAGATCAATTTCCTTGAACAGGCTTTGATACTCCGTTAACTTGGAAAGTTTTCTATATTCTTCTTCAAACATCAGTGCATACTTGCCCTTAACGTCGTTACCGTCTTCATCGTACCGGCGATAATGCTCGACGCTATCAATGAAAAATAGGCTAAGGACTTTTATCGGCGTCTTATTCGCCGCGAACATCAACTCCTTTTCAAAGTGCTCCTTAATTGTTCGCCGTATCATCAAGCGCTTAATCGGGTCGGAGTCAACACCGCCAATGGCATCGCCGGGGCGTAGTAGTTGATCGAACCCATCACCTTTCACCTCGATGGACTCATTGCCCTTTCCGCAGGTAATGGTGCCGATCTGCATATTCTCGTAGATAGAACGGCCAGTAATCTGCTCCAGATCGTCGCCGTCCTCTACGGTCAAGAATTTCCTTCGGACATTCTTCCCACGCTCTACATCCACCTCGACTTTGGCTGTGATTGATCCTTTCCGGTTATGTGTTGAGCCCAACCGGATATAGGGCTTATTGTAGCCACTGTCGATCTGGAGCGACGCCACCTCAATCTGCTTAACCAGCCCACGTTCATAGGCATCCAAGCGGAAAGTCATGTGATGCTTGTCAACATGAGTAGCGGAATAACGCAGGGTACACAGCGGATTCATCGCCGTGAGCGCTTCCTTCCCTTTACCCGTCAGGCCACCATCAACGCTTTGCGGCTCATCGACGATAATGATCGGGTTCGTGGCGCGAACGAGATCAATAGGCTTTTCACCACCAGTGTTCTCGTTCGCCTTATAGAGATTGTTGACATCCTTCTTGTTGATTGCGCCAACCGTCGTGACCATGATCTGGATGTTGCGACTGATAGCAAAGTTACGAACCCGTCCAAGCTTTGAAGAATCGTAGAGGAAGTATTCGTAGCCCTTGGCCTTCGGATACAAGCCTTCAAAGTGCTCCTGTGTAATTTGCAGTGTTTTGTATGTGCCTTCCTTAATTGCAACAGACGGTACGACAATCACAAACTTGCTAAAGCCGTAGTTCTTGTTCAGCTCGAAGATCGTGCGCAAATACACATAGGTCTTGCCCGTTCCTGTCTCCATTTCAACGGTGAAGTCCTCACTGCCTAGCTTCTTAGTGGGACGCAAGCCGTTCTGTAGCTGCACCTTACGCAGGTTCTGTTCGATTTCCTCATCCACCAATACCAGTCTGTTACCAATACCAAACTGGCTTTCCTCCATACCCAATGACAAGTTTGGATTGCCCTGCATATAAGAGTGGGGCTGGAATGTTACTGTGAATTCAGAGCGGGATATTTCCTGCCCTTTAAAGAGACTGACGACCGAGTCTATAGCGGTTTTTTGGTAATCCAGATCGTCTTCAAAATGCAGCTCCATCAAGTATTCTCCTTACAAGCTGCGCACATGGTTTATGCCGTTCTGTTCCAGTATGGCTGCCATATTGGTTTTCGAAACGTCATCGCTGAACGCGCTATCACGGAAGAAGACGTGAGTATCAGAGCTTGGCGCAAGCTCCCGATGCCACTCAACGATACCTTGGCCGATTTCTTCGACCTGATTCTTATTAATGGCCTCATCAAGACAGGCAAAAAGCACACCATAGCCAATGCCATAAATTTCCTTTCCAGCTAACTTGCGACTTTCGATTGTTACAGCGAGGTCTACACCACGCTTTAGCAGTAGCTCGAATAGAATTTGTTCTTCCGTACGACCTTCAGCCAGATGCTCCTGACTAGAAAGCAAGCTCTCCTCTAAATCCGAAGGGGCTGGATTCCACGCCACAATGTTTGAGCTTGTTAGTCGAAATGTTTTGAATCCCAAATCGGCATTATGATTACCATTTTCTGCCTTTATCTTGCGTATTGCCCGACGTAGCCGCTCTTTTCCAATATCTGCGATGTTTGCAAACTCACCCTCGTCAAGTTTTTCAGGTAGCTGAACAGATATACAACGACTGTTTCCCCCATCCTCGATATTCTTCAAGTAAACTGCGTGTGCTGTTGTTGCTGAGCCTGCAAAAAAGTCCAAGACAATTTCATCACCGTGGCCATTGGTAGTCATACCAAGCATTCGTCTAATAAGCTTGGTCGGCTTAGGCGTATCAAATATCGCTCGCCCCTCGAAAAGTTCCTTTATTTCTTGACCGGCGTCATCCGTAGTTCCCGACTCCTTGTAGCTCCATAAGTCAATTGGAACCAGCCCATCAGTCTGTTCCGAAAGATACAATTTCAATCGCGGATACTGAGCGTCTCCATTCTTACCCCACCAAAGTCGGTTTTCGCGTGCGTGTTTTTCATACGATTCCCTACTATGTTTCCATGCGTGAGTAGGATGAGTTACCGCTTCTCCGCTAAAAGGATTTACAATGTCGTACACTAAATTTTGGCGTTTAGCTTTTGTAGCAGGATTAACGTATGAAGACGTAGTCCATACACCATTAGGATCATTATCAGAATTGCTATAACTGCTATCCGCTTTCTTGGTACGCTCCTCTTTGATGTATTCGAGAAGTTCTGATTTCCGGTAAACAAGTATCCTGTCTTTCAGGGAGTAGAACCTCTTAGCGTTATTACTCCGTGTATATCGCTTCTCCCAAGCAATATTGGCTACAAAGTTTTCTTCTCCAAATATTTCGTCACAAACTAGTTTTAAATTTGCTTGTTCATTATCGTCAATTGAGATGAATATTAGTCCATCGGATGCTAATAAATTACGGGCAAGCTTCAGCCTTGGATACATCATAGAAAGCCAGTTTGTGTGTTTTCTCCCTGTAGTTTCTGTGTTGGACGAAAACTTAATTCCTTCATCATCTACCTGACCTGTGTACTTTAGATAAATATTCAAATTTTCCTGAAATTTATCGGGGTAGATGAATTCCTTACCCGTGTTATAGGGCGGGTCGATATAGATCATCTTGACTTTATTGGCGTAGCTTTTATGAAGTAGCTTAAGAACTTCGAGATTCTCGCCCTCGATGAATAGGTTCTTGGTTGTATCCCAATCGACACTCTCTTCCGGACATGGAAGCAAAGTACCTGTGGATGGCGTAAGTGCGATCTGGCGAGCTTTCTTCTTGCCGTACCAATTAAGATCATATTTTTCTTCACCCTCGTCAAGCACCTTAGCATCACCAAATAATTGACGAAACACGTCAAAATTGACACCCCCCTCACTGAACGCATCTGGAAATACTGATTTCAAGATACCAATATTTTCCTGTACTAGTGTGTTATATCACAGTAGCAACGGGCGCGGGTGATGCCACTACGCATTGGTTATGAGGATCACAGTAGCAATGGGCCAGATGATGTGATGCACGCCCATTGCTACTGTGATCGG
>JARRQF010000271.1:0-8283 GCA_037382065.1 Candidatus Thiodiazotropha sp.
AACGCGGATGACCGCTTAGCGTCTCGCCCGAAGGGAAGCCTGCTCAGGCCAGGATACTGCGTTGCAATGCTTGAAAAGGGCGAGCCATTCCCTGCGCATTGCGCCTTGTCTCCTGGCCTAAGCAGGCTTCTATCATCGTCAATTTGTATGAAGCACCACACTAGAACTGAGGTAAGTTATTGAACATGCAACACCGATCCAAGACAGAATATGAAAACCGAATAGCAAAGCTCCAACGCCAGATTGACAATTTACAGCAGCAGATTACTCGTATTGGATATCTTCGCCTATTTCTCGCCCCCCTTGCTGGGCTACTCTACTATGTCTACTACCGATACGATAACCTTACAGCCATCTTATTAAGCTGTAGCTGCGTATTGCTTTTTCTGTTTGCGGTGTTTCGTCATAAAAAATTAATGCTTCAGCAGGAGAGTGACAAGCGGATTTTGGAGATAAATCAACGCTGCCTGCTAAGGCTACAGGGACGGTGGTGCGAGTTTATTGATAATGGAAAGGAATTTATCGATGAGAACCATCCTTATGCGGCCGACCTTGATATCTTTGGTGAAAATTCCCTATTTCAGTTTATCAATACCGCCTCAACGCCGTTTGGGCGACGGGCCATGCGAGATGCGCTATCCTCGAGCCAGTTTAATGAGAGTGAAATTTCGGCGCGGCAGGCGGCCGTAGAAGAACTAGCTGCCGAATTGGATTGGCGTCAACAGTTCCAGGCTTGCGGGATCCAATTAGCGCAATATCGAAAAGATCCTAAAGAGCTGTTGACGTGGGCCGCACGCCAGACTAATGCTCCTTCTACGCTGTTCACACTCGTTATTCGTGGTACTCCTATCAGATCCCTTTTGTTTCTGTTTGGTGTTTGGGTATGGGATTGGTCTTATCTAATACCCTTATGCGGTTATCTATTGCAATTTCTTGTGTTTGCCGTCACTGCACGAGAAAATTTTGCGGAAATGAAGGTTTTTTCTAATCAATATGAAAGTTTGAATGTTTATGCGGCCTCGTTGCACTGTATAGAACAAAAATCATTCAACACGGATCAACTCAAGCGATTACAGGAACAGATAAAGCGTGAAGAAAAGCAAAACGCATCAGATAATCTGACGAGGTTAGCAGTATTGGTTGAATACACCGATGCTCGATTTGTGCCGCAGTTCCACTTTTTCCTAAATACATTTTTCCTATGGGACAATCAGTTTGTACTGGCCCTTAAAAAATGGCAACGGCAACATGCATGCCATCTAGGCGACTGGCTGAAGACCATTGGTCAGTTCGAACTCCTAGCCAGTATCGCTATGATATGTTACGACCATCCTGACTGGTCCTTTCCAAAGGTTGCTGCGAAGGGACCAGGTTTCACTACAAAGCAGCTGGGGCATCCACTGATTGGAGACCAAAGCAGGCGCTGTAACGATCTACAGCTTGCCGCTTTCAATGGCATTACCCTTGTCACCGGCTCAAATATGTCGGGTAAAAGCACCTTGTTAAGAACAGTAGGCATCAATCTAGTTCTCGCATATACCGGTGCGCCGGTATGCGCTAGCGAGATGATTTGTAGGATTATGCCGATATTTACATCAATGCGAATACGCGACGATTTAGCAAAAAATATTTCCACCTTTTATAACGAATTAATGAAAATAAAAAGGATACTGGAGTCAATCAATCATAATGAAGATACGGTACTGGTTCTGATCGATGAGATCTTCAGAGGCACCAATTCACAAGACCGTTACGAAGGCGCAATCGCTGTTATTGATCGCTTAGTCAATGCCAATGCACTGGTCATGTTATCGACTCATGACCTAGCTTTATGTGATTTGGAACAGCATTATGCTGATAAGATATCGAACATACACTTTAGCGAAAGATTTACCAAAACAGGTCTGGAATTTGACTATCTCGTAAGACCAGGCCGATCAACTACATCAAATGCTGCTCATTTGATGCGACTGATTGGGCTTGAAGTCAAGGATACGGAAAATACGCATGCCTAACTGACGCATGTAGAAAAGGCAGCATGACTCAAAAACTTGTGGTGAAATTTTTAGAGTAAATATGATAGAACAGTTAACTTGAATTTTATCAGTTTTAAACTCCAAAACTTAAATCACAATATTGTCAATCAAAGCGCTACGAAGCTTCCAAATAAACTCGCCGTATCATATATTGATAAAGCCTTAGTTATTAACTGAACACAGTTAAACTTAAAAATCTGGGCAAGCTATACATCTGTTAGATCGTTTTATAAAGATATTCATAGATTTTGCTAAGGAGCCAAAAACCAGAAATTAATGAGCAGACTTATAAAGCACGTTAGCTAAATATTTTTTCAAAGCAGTAATATAAGGAATAATATTATGAAACCCATAAATGGGGCTATTCTATCTACCTTGTCTTTTTTTATTATCGCGGCTCAAGCAGATGTAACAAATACTGCAGGCTCTTCGCCCAGGTCCAACACATCGGAGACCTCCGAACACTATCTGGTCGGTCTCGCCCTTACAGAGAACACCATCGCACTTGACACATTCAACCGACGCCAGGAGTCAGGCTGGGGAATGGCGGAGTTTGGCGGATCATGGTCGAACACGGGTACTACAGCAGTAGAGGGAGACATCGCAACAATGTCGGCACCCGCTGGAAAGACGTCAACAGCAACCCTGGTATCGCTATCCGGACGTGACCTGACGAGCACAGCCGATGTCATGCTCGACGCGCTACCTATCAACGGGACCACTGAGGTGCATCTGTGCGATCGAATCACAAGCACTGGTGACCTCCGGGCCATCCTCAGGTTCCGCTCCTCCGGTGCTGTCAGCGTCTTGCTAGCTCGCAAAACCACCAGCGGGGTACTGTCTATCCTCACCTCACCGGCCGAGGTAGCATCTGGGTACACCCCTGGAACACCCTTGCATGTCATGCTGAAGACCTCTGGGGCGTTCCCAGCAACTATTCAAGCTAAGGTCTGGGTTGGGTCTTCTGCCGAACCCGCCGGATGGTCGGTCAGCACAACAACCAGCGCAGGAGCCCAAAGCTCTGGGAAAGTCGGCATCCTGCTGCAGCAGGGGGCATCCGTATCGAACGGAGCCGCATCGCTCAGCGTTGACAATCTCCAGGTCTTTTCAAAGACCCTCAATCAGCGTCCCTCAGCGGCCTTCCAGACCAGCGTGAATGCTCAGCTGCTCCGAGTCGATGGATACGGTAGTGTCGACCCAGATGGGTCGATCACGGCCTATAACTGGGTTTGGGGGGATGGGACCTCATCCACCACATACTCACCGGTAACCAGCCACACCTACGCGAACTATGGATCCTACGCAGTACAGCTCACCGTGACGGACAACCTCGGCAGGACAGCGTCAACAAGTGTTGAAACTGCCGTTGGACCGTCAGAACAGACCCCCGAACGTGACGTAGCACTTCACCCGTTTACGTCTTGGTCGCCGTGGAATACCTCACTCGGCTCCGACGCCGCCTATGAGGAGGCTACCGACCCTGCGACAGCAAACTTCCTCTCAGGCAGCCCTGCGGTTAACTCGGCAAGGTGGTCGGTAGCCGTCTACCAGGCGACAACAGAGGACCCTTTAGCTACGGTGGTTGACACCAAACTCACTGCGTCGAGCAACGACGATGTCACACATCAGATCCACGTGCCGGTCAATGCCTACCCGACAGGCGGCACTGATGGACATGTCGCGGTAATCGATCCCGACGGAAAGCTGGTATGGGAACTCTACGCCATGACGAAGATCGACGATATGAATTGGACCAGCGGCCGCATCGTCGCGACCGACCTGCTTGGTGACGGACTCCCTAACGGAGCACGGGCATCGGCCACATCGATCCTAGCAGGACTGATCCGCGCCGATGAGTTGGACTCTGGATCGATCCACCACGCGTTAATGATCGGAGTGCCGTCATCGATCCTTAAATCCGGACCGGTCTGGCCTGCACATATGGAGGACACCAACGGCTCAGCCTTGTACTCCGGTCTTGTGCCTATGGGCAGCCTAGTCGCCCTTGACCCTAATGTCGACATCACCTCCCTAGGACTGAGCCCCAAAGGTCTGGCCATCGCCCGCGCCCTGCAAAACTACGGAGGATATGTGGTAATCAATGCGGCAACGGTGACCTTGTCGTGCGAACTAGCCTGTGACCAGACAGATGTGGCGGAGCTTGCAGAGAGTTGGAGCTTCTTGTATCCATACATGCGTGTCGTGACGAATAGCTCGGCGACCACGGTTGGTGGAGGAGGTGCGAGACGGGAAGAGCAGTTACCAATGGGGAGCGAGTAATATCGTATACTCAAACGAGCAGACTCTGGGTTTTCACCATACACTTGGCATCCTATTGACAATGAAGCAAAGAAAGACCTACCAAAGCCTGGTTGCCGAAATGGCTTCCCAGGTCCAAGAGATCTTCCCCTGGGACCTGCGCGACGAACTCGACGCAGGAGTTGAGCCGTTGCTGCTTGATATCCGCTGTCCAGACGAGTTTGAGATACTGCATATCGCAGGAGCCATCAATGTACCACGGGGCATTCTGGAGATCGCAGTCGATTATGGCTATGAAGAGACAGTACCTGAGCTGGTGCAAGCGCGGGACCGCCGCGTGATCGTGATTTGCCGCTCAGGTAATCGCAGCATACTCGCTGCGCATACACTAGGGATGATGGGCTATACAAATGTCGCGTCGTTGCGCACTGGACTGCGCGGCTGGAACGACGACGAACAGCCGCTGATCAATGCGCAGGGCGAGGAGCTGGATTTCGATGCGGTCGATCTCCTGTTTCTGCCCAATCTAACGCCGGACCAACAGGGAGCGCAAAACCAAAGGATGGTCTGATAGGCCGTTACCTCGTTCACACGCTCCCGCAAAGGAGGGTATTGTAAGTCAAGTTTCAGAGTTCACCATAAAACCTGAAATCCACAGCACTATTGATGTGGTGAGGTACAAACCGCATCAATCGTGCGATGGCTCACGAACATCCATGATGCGGTTCGTACCTCACCACATCCTACATTTCATTCCTTCATGGTGGGACAGAACCCCAACATGCCCAGCCATCAACTGCTCGCCTTTATAGAAAGGCGCTATCCAATAAAATCTTTATTTACTCCTCACCTAATACTTCGATAGTTGCAGCTTTAACTTGCGCTTTGGTTAATCCCTCAATAATCTCTTCATCAAATAAGGTAAAAAACCAACTCACTCGTTCTTTCCAGAGTTCACCCAAGTCGTATCTTTTAAAATAGTAATCATTACGCCATAAACTTGACTTAGCCCCAAGCCTTTCGATTCCTGGAATCGATTTAGGGTATAAACAGACAAACCATGGGGGCAACATCTCACCAGCTGACTTACTAAATTCATGCTTACTAATAAGATTGATCATTTCCTCTCGAAAGTTTGAAATATATTGATAGCCCTTCATTTCGAGACTTCTCTGATCTACAGCCACCCTAATACGCTTTTTTCTATGAAATAAACTAAACATTTTCCCTCAGTACTGCAAAAAACGATACGGTAGAGTCGGAATAATTCTTTTCACGAACTTCCATGAAGAACCTGTAGGTTTAATCGAATATCACCGTAAACGCTATCCTTCCATATATTCCATCCAATCAATCAGATCAGCAGGCAAAAGCGGGCGCGAATAGAGGTAACCCTGGGCCTCTTGACACCCCTTACTGTGGAGAAATTCTGCCTGAATCTTATCCTCAACACCCTCTGCGATCACCTTTAATTTCAATGCTCTTCCCATTGCAATTACCGCCTCTGCAATCGCCATATCATTGGGGTCTGCAGGAATATCCCTCACAAATGATTGGTCTATTTTAAGTTTGTCAATCGGTAGGGCCTTTAGATAGCTTAAAGATGAATATCCGGTGCCGAAGTCATCAATCGCAAGTTCTATACCAATATTACGAAGCTTTAACAAGACATCAGTTGCATGACCCGAGGCTCTCATCACAAAACTCTCGGTAACCTCCAGCCCCAGTCTTTCTGCAGGTAATCCTGTCTCGTTGAGACAATCACTCACCAGTTTAATGAATCTGGCATCATGCAATTGCGGTCCGGCGACATTAACAAAGATCCGACCAAAATCCCACTTCTCATCCAACCATGCGCGGCCCTGAGCACAGGCAGATCTTAGGATCCATGCGCCAAGGTCTCGGATCAGACCGCTCTGCTCAGCGACGGGTATGAATTTATCGGGTGAGATCAGGCCTCGTTCTGGGTGTTGCCAACGTACGAGCACTTCAAGGCCAACCAGATCTTTTGTATTAAGATTGATTTGCGGCTGATAGACAAGAAAGAACTGTGATCTCTCCATTGCTTCACGTAACGCACTCTGCACAAAACCATACTCAAGTGCCTGCTCAGTCAATGCCTTAGTATAGAAACGGTAAGTATTCCGCCCAGCTTCTTTCGCTTCATACATCGCTGCATCCGCAAAACTCAATAGAGCATCGGGGTCCTTGCTATTGTCAGGATATAAGGCAACACCAATACTCCCTGACATGCGCAGGATATGATCATGTACCTCAAACGGATTCACAAAGACCGACAGCAACTTCTCTACAAGTGGGACAGCGTCAACCGAAGCGTGCAAGTCCTCAAACAGCAAGCAGAACTCATCACCACCGATGCGTCCGATGGTGTCACCGGTACGGATCAGCATTTTCATTCGTTGAGCAATTTCAACCAGCAGTTGATCACCCACGCTATGCCCTAGGGTGTCATTGACATTCTTAAAGTGATCAAGGTCCAGGAAAATGACCGCAAGCATCCATTTTTTTCGTTCTGCGCCTTCCAGACCATGTTTCAAGCGATCTCTGAATAGCATTCTGTTTGGCAGGTCAGTCAGTGGATCGTGATGAGCAAGATGATTCAGGCGAGCTTCCGTTGACTTCAAAGAAGAGATATCTGCAAAAACGCCAACATAGCCCGTTACCTCTCCGGGTTTGTTTTCTACCCCGCTGACGGTGAGGATCTCAGGAATAACTCTACCACTCTTGGAGCGATTCCAAATTTCACCATGCCAATGGCCCCTCTTGATTATCTGCCCCCACATATCTTTATAGAAGTTATCATCATGTCTTCCTGACTTTAGTATTTTCGGATTTTTTCCAATTACCTCTTCATGGGAGTACTCGGTAATCCGTGTAAATGCGTCATTTACATCGAGGATCACCCCTTTTTTATCCGTTATCATGACACCTTCACCAGTACTGCGAAAAACAGCTGCGGCTTCTCTTAGTTTTTCATCCGCCTTCTTTCGATTATCGATGTCTTCAATGACTGCAATGAAATAGAGCGGTGTATTGTCATTTGCACGAACTAGGGAAATGGTATGGTGAACCCACACCAATTCACCAGACCGACATAAGAAACGCTTGTCCATTTCATAGGCATCGCTTGTTCCAGCCAGTGTTTTCTGAAACAGTACTAGGTCTTCGACAAGATCCTTAGGATAGGTAATATCCTGGAATTTTTTAGTCAGCAGTTGATCTTTAGAATAGCCTACGATGTTACAGAGCTTTTTATTAACATCCAACCATTGCCCATCTGTACCTACTCTCGCAATGCCAACCGCTGCCTGATCAAAGATAGCTCGGAAACGTATTTCACTATCTTTGAGACTATTTTCTGCCTGTTTGCGTTCAGTAATATCGTATTCTGTTGCCAGAATAAGTGGTGGATCATTTCCAATATCGACACGCTTGGCATTCACCGAGACAATGAACTTGCTTCCGTCGCGGCGAAGGTGACAGCTTTCGAAAAAGAGCGGTTTACCAAGCATGATTTCTGCAGTCCTGGATTTGACCAGATGTTTTGTTTTCTCACTATCCAGGTCAATAATCGGTCGTCCAATAAACTCATCTCTTGTGACGCCATGAGCTGAACAGGCTGCCTCATTCGCTTCAATAATAATGGGAATGCCATCATCTGTATTCGGGTCGAGGATCATATTATACCCACCTGCCTGCTCAAAAAGCGCTCGAAACTTCTCCTCGTTTCGCCTTAATGCAATTTCAGTGTTTTTAAACTCAGTAACGTCAGTTGCAATGCCTTCAATTGCCACAGGCTTACCGCTATCACTTGTAATCAAAACATTGCGCTGACTAATCCATTTTTTCCTACCCGAGGGAGTAATAATCTGATACTTATAGGTGGGGGGCATATCTCCACTTAGAATCCGATTCCACTGCTCCTCAAAATAGTCTCGCCAGTCTGGATGTATTAATTCCCGAATTT
>JARRQF010000272.1:0-6057 GCA_037382065.1 Candidatus Thiodiazotropha sp.
GAACCTAAAAAAATCAGTTGACCGCTCCATTCTAATAACAGGTATCTGATTTTGAAGAAAATAGCTTCGATGGTTATGGTCACCTACTGGGTGAATCACGCTACAACGTGAATAGCACGTTTGTGGCGGCACATGGCGGCGTTGCAACTCCTTGGAATAGCGGGCTATTGTGCGTCGTTGCGCGCTGTGCAGGGATGCACCAGTGTCGCGGGCATATGGATGTGCAGGAGCGACCCTTGCCCTGCACCACCACAAGCGCACTCTTCACGCTATCCAACTGATCTTTTTAGGTTCAAGTATTATCTGCAGACTAAACAAATATCTTGGCATAGGCTGATTTGAGATCTTCTGTGGTCTGAAAATTGCTCAGATTGGGAAATATGGAGTTTATTAGGCTCTGATCGGCGCCCAACCATTGGGTCAGTGCAGCATTGACTTGATCTTGGGCCATTGTGGGAATGATACGTCCTTTATTGCTATAGTCATCATCCCCTGACAATTCCAAAGAGGGCAATTCACCAATGAGTTTACCTCCATTTAGATGCCCTGCAGCCCTCTTGCCATTTCCACCAATAACCAGCTGGTGTGCTCCCCACGCATGGTCGGTGCCATCCCCGTTATAACTTAGAGTGCGGCCAAAATCAGACATGGTAAAACTGGTTACTTGGTCAGCATAGCCCAACTCTTCCATCGCTTTTTGAAACTTCCACAGCCCCAGGCTTAACTCTCTTAGAAGTCGTGGATGGTCAGCTGCTTGGCTGGCATGATTGTCAAAGCCGCTCAGCTGAACAAAAAAGATCTGTCTGTTGTATCCCTCACCAAAACCGCCACTGGCACCAAGGTGGATCATTTTGGACACAGCCTCAAGCTGGGTGATTAATTCACCTCGAAGTGGGTTGCTAAAACCCAGTTGTTGCTGGGTCGGGGTGTCAAACAAGGCCTCACCATAAGGGCCTGTAGTGGTGAAATCGAGTTGTAGATTGCTCCAGCTCTGGTTTAGTTTATCGAATGTGGATAGCGACTTAAGCAATTTTCGGTTATAGAGGTCTTTGAACGGCTCTTGTGTCGTGGGCGTATTGGCGGCATTGAAATCGAGTCTGTCAGTTGATGCCTGTATGCCTGCCAAGGCCGTAAATAAAGCATGCCGGTCATCGTTCGAATCTCTAATGCCTTCTTTCAAATGGCTGATATATGGAGGTGTGCCTACTTTGAGGACCAAAGGCGATGTTTTTTTGCCGATGAGCATGCGGTCATTTCCGGCATAGGAAATATTGAGCCCGAGAGGATTTCCCTGGTTTATGTTATTCCAATTGTCAGCGATCTTACCTGCCCAGCCTATATCATTGAGATTGTTCGCTTGGCCAGTTTGTAGCTCTCGTTGTTGATGGTTGTGGGCGAATAGAAATAGGGGAAGTTCTGCATCACCCGCCTTGATTTCACTACGAGTGACTGGCCGGACTAACGTGCCGGTATTAGCTAGGATGGTCGCTTTATTATCCATGAAGAGTTGGGCAAGTTCGGGCATAACGCCATTGACACCAAGATTTATATTTTTAGCTGTTAGTGGATAGACTCCTTTTTTATAGGCCGAAGATTGGCTGAAATTCACATTGTAGGGGTTTGCGGCAGCACTTCCAAGTACTCCCTGGTTCAGGTTACTACCGTTTGTGGTGATCTGATCCAGTCCGAGATCTACATTTTTAACCGCCAAGCCACCGCGAGTCTTAGCATACAAATCATAACCCTTGAGGGGATCTGAGCCCATAGGTACCAGCATGTTGAATGTATCATTTCCACCATAGAGGAAGATGCAGACCAAGGCCTTGTAATCATTGAAGTTAGGTGCGGCGGCAGAGGCATTGCGGATAAACGGCAATTGGCCAGCTGCGCCCAGTACATTGATGCCACCGATACCCGCCAGCGCTTTCAAGAAATCACGTCGTTGCATTGCCATAATATGCTTGTCCTTTGCTGGGATGTTACTTTTGGATTATATATGCGCTTGAAGTAGCGATCATAGTATAGGCATCGCAAATCATGCGTCTGGCCTTTTCAAAGTTATCGTTAACGTTGGTGTTACTGCTAAACATTAAGTAGTGTTGTAGTGCAGCACGATACTCAGCTGACATACTGTTACCTAATAGTAAGAGGTTGAGATGATCAATGAGTGCGTTCACAGCTTTGGTCTTTGGTGTAAGCCCATTACTGTCCTCGTCTGTATCGTCTAAAGAGGAGAAGTCCCTATTATTGTCTCCCTCAAGAGCCTGTTCCATTAATGTAAGTTCTGTATCAAAATTTGTCAGTAAAGATATGACGTTATAGGCACTTTTCTTGGCAGCAAATTCGCTGAGCGTCTTACCACCTTGGGATTGAGTTATTTTGTTTTTCTCAAACGTGCTGAGTAGCTCGAAGACAAGGTTATTGTAGTCAATCAACATCTGTTCAGTTTGGATTTGTAGCTCAGGTGCCACCAGTTTATGAGTTTTGAAGTAGGGGTCACTGGGAACATGATTGGGACTATAAAAATTGAATACTGAGGGAGAACGCAACGCGCCCTGGTCGAGATATTTTTGTGGAGTCCTGAACCAATAGACATCCTGCATGGGCACCCCTTCCTGGCTTTTCCAACCATCCAGAGGAGCAACATGGGCGGCACGTAACAGCTGCGTAATTGCCAGCAGTGGCTCCTTCGCCTTACCAAATGTTGGATTGGTGTAGTAACCTTCATCCCGAGCTTCAGGATCTAGCAAAATAGCCCGAACCACTGCCTTTAAGTCACCTTTAACACCGCTACCATTAGTATTGAAAACTTTAGCGACACGGGCAACATAGTTTGAAGATGGGTTAGAGGTGACCAGTCGTTGAATGAGATGCTTGCTGACATAGGGTGCGATATTTGGATGGGCGAAGAGAATATCCAAGGCACTGTCAAGCCCGCTGTGGTCTGAGCCAGAACTGAGGGAAAAGGTCTGACCCAGCAGAGTGACATTGCCATCACCCTCTTCAGCCACTTCATCCTCATGCTCAGAGGGGTTAAATACCATAGGTTGGGTATAGTCACCATCTCTGTTGCCTAATTGGCCGAAGCTGCTATTGCTGGCCAGGTCCCAACCCGTCATGACCTTGGCAAGTTCTTCTATATCTGTCTGGGTATAGGTTGGTACGACGGAGTTGCCCTCATCTGGATAGCTGTTGCTGTTGTTATCTCGATTTGGCGAACCATCTAAGTTCAGCTCATGCAGGCCAATAGTGAAGAGTTGTATGATCTCCCGAGCAAAGTTTTCGTCGGGCCTTGAACCACTTGATGGGTCCGCCTTTTTATTGCCTTGATGGGAGAGGTAAACGCCCATGGCAGGGCTGGTGGCGATCTTTTTCAGTAGTTTGCGGTAGTTGCCTAGGGCATTCGCAGCCAACAGGTCATAGTAGGCGGCTAATGCTTCGCCACGGTACATCAGGGTGGATGTACTATTTGATGTGACCAATAGTTGACTTAAGGCATAGGCAACACGCTGTCGTAGCTGGTCGGATCCAATCTGGGTGCGTTGGGGAGCAGTGGCACCCAGGGCATTCTCCCACCATGCCGACATTTGGTAGTTAAGGACGGAGCGATCAGAGGAGGCTTGGTTGAATGCCTGAGTGCCGAACCAGTTGGTATCGGGTTCAGCTGCCTTAGCAATCTCTTGGGTGCGTTCCAAATGGGTTTTCCAGCCATCGGTGCGGCCAGTATAAGCTGAGTTCATGGCAAG
Organism: Candidatus Thiodiazotropha sp.; assembly: GCA_037382065.1. GTDB lineage: Bacteria > Pseudomonadota > Gammaproteobacteria > Chromatiales > Chromatiaceae > Thiodiazotropha. The sequence goes on from JARRQF010000272.1 coordinate 3,747, forward strand.
TTGGCGATCTATCCAGCCGCTGATACCTAATTTTTTAACCTGCTTGATATCACGTAGAGTTGGACCGAATGTGCTTTGCAGAAGCAGGCGGTGTGCCATCTTGTCTGTAACACTCTGTGATTCGGATACCTGCAGAGTGAATTTATTTTGAGCGGATGCTTGACCATCGGATACAGTAATAATGACTGTATAGCTCTCTCCCAGTTCAGCCCATGAAGGTGAACCTGATAAGGTATGGGAAGAGGGGGTGTAGATTAGCCAGAATGGCAAGTCGCTGACCGAGTAGGTTAACCTATCTCCGTCTGGATCTGTGGCTTCTACGGTCAGTGAGAAGAGTTCATCGACTTGTGCTTGGCTATTGCTTCCTTTCTTTGTAAAAGAGGGAGGATGGTTAGCAGAAGATATCTCAATGCTGACCCGGCCTGCCTTAGACTTGTCCTTTCCATCTGATATTATATAAGTGAATTGGTCATGGGTCGTATTAGAATCATTGTGCCGATATGTGATGGTGCTTTTATCAGCATGTAGTTGTAGTGTGCCGTTTGTAGGATTTGATAATGTGACGATCGTCAGCTGGTCGTTGTCTGGATCTACATCGTTCTGTATCAAATTCACTGAGACACTTTCGCCTTTATTGGCCTGAATATGGTCAGCGTTGGCAATAGGTATATGGTTGGCAGAGGGTGCTGGTGGGTCAACAGGCTCTGGCGGATTAACAGGCTCTGGCGGATTAACAGGCTCTGGCGGATTAACAGGCGCTGGTGGATTAACAGGCGCTGGCGGATTAACAGGCTCTGGCGGATTAACAGGCGCTGGTGGATTAACAGGTGCTGGCGGATTAACAGGCGCTGGAATTCCACCATTACCATTTTGCGATAGCTGGATTGATAGCGAAACCTTAGCAGGTTGGGACGTGGCAGCTCCGTCAAAGGCTCTGTAGGTGAAACTGTCTTCCCTGGTGTTTGTGCCGTCATGCTGATAGAGAACTGTGCCATCACCTTGAAGTGTGATTCGACCATGACTAGGTTTTGAGAGGTTAGTTACCTTAAGAGGGTCATCATTTGAGTCGATGTCATTCTTCAATACATCAATAACAACACTCTTTTTTTGCTTGAGAGAGGCGTTATCATCTTTTGCTTCAGGAGGGATATTTTCCTCTACGCAGCCAATGAGTGTTAATGAGAAGAAAATATAGACTAGTGGTGTAAGGCTATTTTTGAACACGTCCATTTCACCCTGCGTACAAAGAATTGTGTTGTGATTGTTATGCAGTCTGGAATCGCGCAAGGGATTCCCGTAGTTTGCAACATATTAAACGCTTGTTTGTTTAAATACTGTGGCGGGATTCAAATTCTTGTGGTTCAAAAGAGATGATTATTGGTGAGAATCTCAAAAGCGAGATATGGCGGAGCGGACGGGACTCGAACCCGCGACCCCCGGCGTGACAGGCCGGTATTCTAACCAGCTGAACTACCGCTCCGTAGATGAGAGCGCGCTAGTTTAAGGTTTTTCTTGCTCAGGTCGGATTCTGATCCTGAATCTGGCTGAAATCAGAGTTGTATGGGGCTGCTTGCGTAATATCAACGATCTGCCAGAGGATTTTTGCAATATTATCTAATGGAATTGGTCGGGCTAAACTAGAGATAGATACTATGTTTTTTGATATTGATGAGGTGATACAAAAGCGTGCTAAAACTCCCCATGAGCTTTCAATGTTGAATCTCGTAGGGTGTCATCTTCTTGCGGCGCCTGCCTCCATTGTGCTTGATGTGGGCATGTTGGGGTTTCTAATTCCTTTGGCGCTCTCTCTCTCTGTTATTGCTTATATCTGGCTGCGTGCTGGGCGTACCAGAGATCGTGAGGAGTGGTTTGTCGCAGCCCATTGGCGATTGTCTGCCAATCGTACTCGGATCCTAATGGTTGGATATACCATTAGTGCAGTAATACTTGGAATGGCAATGATGGCTACATCTGGCGATTCAAAAGCAGGCATCATGATGGTTGCCATATCTCGAGTTGCTGTGGTACCAACCCTGCTGACCGTCATGATCTGTTTTGTACTGGAGTCTGGTTCAATCTACCAGGCAGGAAGAGGCGAGGTGCCAGATAGCATCACAAAACGTATGCCACCGCCAGCCGATTTGCCAGTTATTGAAAATGAGGCCAAGCCTGTATCAGAAGAAGCGTGATGGTTTAGCAGAATAGCCCGAAAACCCTCGCCCAATGCGGGCGGGGATGAAAGGGCTAATCAGGCGTAGCCTGATTTTCTACATACTTACGCAAGGTCTCAACTGTTGCTCCACCTGCCGAA
>JARRQF010000273.1:0-5256 GCA_037382065.1 Candidatus Thiodiazotropha sp.
GTTTGGTCATTTTTTTCTTGCTGTCCTTACTGTTTTTCGACTCAAACTCCAGATGCTGACCATCTTCAGAAGGCTTGACGATATACTCTTGCTTTTCTGAAATTTTATGAATTGATTCTGAAGCTTCAACCTCTACAACTACGCCATTGAATGACTGCTTAATCATCTCATTGGCATACGTAGTGACCGAAAGGTTTGCCGTTGCGCCTGTTGCGGCTATCGCCCCCTCAATATCACCATCTAACAAGCGCTGCATCACGATGTTGTTTTTCAAAGTCTCTATATTCGATACCGAGATATTGACTTGCACACCCTTCTCATCCTTACCTTTTACCTTTATATCGATGGTAAGGTTCATACTTTGAGTTGGCTCGACATTCTCTATGAAGCTCATTGGATCAGCTTCAAGAGCGGCATATTGCTCCTGAACATTATCTCCTGGCACTGAGTCCAGTCTAAAGCGTAGCGTATAACTACCTGAGAGTTCAGCTTGACCTTTTGGCAGGCCTAGCTTTTTCGCGAGGCCATCCATATTAACGGATCCAGAAAAAGAGGCTGTAAAACTCACTGCAACCGCTTTGCCGTTCTCAAACTCGACACGCATACTGGCTGGCTGATTCGCAAAGTCAGCGCCAAAAACCTGTGTACCGATAGTGGCATTGCCCTTGAGTGATACCTCTATCGCGGTTAGATGCTCAGAGAGGAATTTCGACTCCTCCGCCGTTGCCATGGAGACTGGTGACAGTTCGGTCCCGAAGATGATTTTTGCGGCCTTCGATGCATCTGCGGCATTGTTGAAGGTAAATTCAGCAACAGCGCCAACACTGCCATCCAAGCTGGCTTTTCCACCCTTGATCCCTTTGGCGCCTTTAGCACCCTTGAGGCCAATACCTACCATCGCGTCATTTGAACCCGTTACTGTGTAGGTGCCATCTTCATTTTTTGTCACTGTGACGCTGTTGCTCACGCCCAGGTTAATGCCCCTGACATTGCCAGACTTATCCACTGTTAGAGTTACAGATTCACCCGGCTCTAGTTCATTGACAACATTTGTGATGTCGGTGGCGGACTCAATAATGGTATTTCTCGTATCGCTGCGTAACTGCTCAAAACGTTCGACCGCTCCGCTTACCTTGTCCGCGACATCTTTCCCGAAGTTACGCGCACGACTCCAGGCGCCATCATCAGGAATGAGCTTTGAATCCCCTGTCGCAACGGCGCCGGCCATAGCGCCCGCACGCTCTGCTCGCACACCTGTACTGTTTTTGGCTTCACTATCCAGCGATGCCGTCAGCGAAGTGCGAAAGAGTTCCGCCTCCGGGCTATCACCCAATGCGGCAACACCCTCGACAAACTCTCGTTCAGAGTTATGTTTATTTGCCCCAGGGAACATTCCTCCCCAACCATCTGCGCTTTCGCCTACCTGCTCCATGCCACCATCGGCCATTACCTTGGCGACCACATCTGTCAACAGGCGGGCGTTTTCTGGCCCGGCCAGATTGGCAACATGGGCCAACTCTTTTACGGCTACCGCGGTCTCCTTTGCGTCGAGATCGGTCGTTTTCCTGACCAGATGCTCCAGCGTGCCGTTCTCCTTTAGCTTTTTGAGTATTTCAGCTCGTTGCTCCGGGGGGAGTTTCGCAAGTTCAACTCTTAATCTTGTGGCGCCCTCAACGGCATCCTCGTGATTGACTGCCGTCTGTATCTTCGTTACGGTTTCTTCAACCTTTTCAGCCTCTTGGTGCTCCTTCTCTGCCTCGTTGTCCGCAGGCGCCGTCTCTTCGATGGAATCGATGTTTTCGCCATTCAAGTGGAAAGTATGGTTGAACGTTTCTTGTATCTTTTTGCTATCGATTTCAGCGTTATCCTCTATGGAATAACCAGAAGAATCGGCATATTGCAGATTGCTCTCAAGGGAATTCGCGTTAATGAAGGATTCAAGTTTGGTTGGCTGATTGATTAAACGCTCAGCGGTAGTGGGGCTTTCTTTGATTTTATCTTCCGTGCTCTTGTGGTGGTGAGCTTTTTCCTGAGTGTTACTGGTCTCCTTTTTGCTGCTCTGTGTGGCTACTCGTTTAAAAGCAGAAGCGGTGCTATTTATAATTGACTTATCTAACATATGAATGCCTCTCGCTATTTATATACTGCATAAATTAGTTCGGGGCAGTCTATCCTTGGTGCATAACCATTTTGTCCATAACAACAATACTACTGATTCAGTATGTACTGAACGCTAGTAGCAATTGAGGCGATACTGCTGCCCAATCCAGTGTCGTCAGTATTGTTAACTCAAGTTTCGTAGTTCAAAGTCGGTAAAAATGTAGGGTGGCAGGCTGTCTTCTGGAGCGACTTATCATCTGCTCCTCCTCAGGATTTTGTTGTGAATTATCAACAAAGTGAATGTCTACGATGCGTGAGGTCAACATGCCTTTTATTCAATATGTTATCTATGTTGTGTACGGATTGCGAACTCCGAAACTTGAGTGGTTAAAATTCTGTTTTTGCAGTTGCCTAACCTGTTCGAAAGGCAGATTAATATAGATTGGGTTTAAAATAATATTAAGTAAATCACAATATGCTAATTACACGATGTTCAAGTAAAAATGGTTCGGCATAACATCTCCAGCTTCTGCCGTTCGGCATGAGTGAGGAAGCGCGCTGGGGACAGCAGCAATCTTCCTTATGAGGTCCACTTCATGGCAAAAGAGGGAAATGTCATCGAAATAACAGCCGCGTGAAAAATCTCTATCATTCAGCGTTCGTTCAGCCAAGCCTCCCTAAGATCTCCCGCAGGATCAACCAAAAGGAGGTTCACAATGAAACCGCTGATGAAAACCCTGTTACTGGGCACCCTGCTCTCCACTTCCCTCGTCATAGCCGTGCCGGCGCAGGCCCACGAACCGCCCCATGTGCGGCTCAACAACCTGTTGCTGGATCTTCATTACAGCCACTTCCCCTACTACTATGATCGCCATCATGGCTATCGTGATGGGCATCGTTGCAGAGATTACCGGCGTTGCGATAAACGACACCATCATCGGGACAGGAGACATCACCGCGATCATGACCGGCGCAGGAGGCACCACGATCATGACCGGCGTCGCCACGACCGTGATTGGCGCTAGTGCTGATGGGTTGGTCACAGCGAAGCCGCCGAGGCGGCTTCGGTGTTGCTGCCGCCCCTGATTGGATCTTAAAGCAGGATCAGAAAACCAGATTCATCATCCCGATCATGACCACCACGAAATTGCGGTCCTTCTCGATGCGTTCCACGGGATGTGCGCCACACAGGGTGGTGCTGTCCCGGTTGATCATCACCATAATGATGAGATCACCGCGTTTGAGCAAAACTCGTCAAACAGGTGCTTGTTGTCCACCAGGCCCTGTTGTTCCACAGCTTCGCTGTTTTAGTCAGATCGACATTGCCCGACAATATCTTCTTTTACTAACGATGGCGCTAAATTACTATTTATCATATTTATTATTTCATAAGATTGTTTACTGTTGCTTTTTTTATCTGAGAAAATATCTATTTGGACAATCTCATTATCCTGAAAAAAATTAATAGTTAGACCTGCCAATTTTTCATTATGAACAAGATTTGTATATATATAAAAGTCTTCTCCAATAATCGAGTACATTTCAACGTTAGTTTTATCTACAAAACCAGCACCTGGAAAAGATATAACAAAACTGATTTTTCCTAAAATATATGCAAAATTCTCAATTGGTGAAAAAACTGAAAATTGTGGGGTTGAATAGCTTACTACTCTCTCTGCAGTTAAGTTAATTTTTGAGTGAAATGGATAATAATTTAAAATATTTACTGATCTTTCAAAATAACCGATGGAATTGTCCGCTGCTTCAAAAAGTAGATTTTTTTCGATTATAGGGACACTTCCCTTGCTTTTTTGTATTTCAATAGTGAATTTCTCATTATTAATTAACAAGTCAACGAGTTTTGTATTTTGATTACTTGAATTGTTGCAAATTGAATAACTATCAACTTCATTTGTTGAAAATAAATCAACACCATAGATGCTTACAAAATCTGTGGAGCCGTTTTTTTCTTTATAGAGTATATTAGGGTAAATATTATTATCAGATGCTGATTTCTCTTGTGGTTCTACAAATATTTTATATGCAGCGTATGATATATTAACAAACAAATACATCATAGAAAGCATAACTACAAAGACAGCCAACGATAATCTTATTTTTTTCAAACCCTGTTGCTTATTAGGATACATTGCATTCGTTCCTGCAATAATATCATGAATAGCCGCCTTATCATTTCTATTCATTGATGAAATGAAAGTAATAAGGCCTAAAAAATACAATTCAAAAATAATGATAGAAAAATAACGTTTTGTTGATTGCCATAAAGTTGGATTTTGACCTGATTTATTTAATATCTTATAACCACAAATCCATCTCGAAAATGTTCTACCGAAAATTACTGGACCAAAAACCTGATCAAATATAACTAAAACAAACAATCCACCATAAATCATGAGATAAAGCGCTGGATCCCCAGCATCATATAACAGAAAAAACTCATATTTATCTGGGTAAAAGGAATAAATAAGAGCCAATAAAGAATAGTATACGAATACATCCAAAAAAGTTGCGACTATTCTTAGTGATAACCCAACATATTTGTAGTTTTGTTTCAATTTATAAGCTCACTTATTAATGGCGAGGGAACAAATGGGTGGGGCACCCCATTAAAGTACAGGTAATATAAAACAACACCCCTGCATAAAAACGAGGGCTAAATCCGTGTGGTTCGATAAAATTCAATTGCTTCAAACACCAAGATGGACTACTGCCACACATAGGCCGCGCCGGAATCTACGTCTACATTATCGACAATCCAGTTCCACGTCGCTGTTTGTGAGCAAGTGAGTGGTGGCGTAAAAAAGTTATCCGTTCAGCGTTCGTTCAGCCAGGCCTCCCTAAGATGTCCCACAGGATCAACCAAAAGGAGGTTCACAATGAAACCGCTGATGAAAACCCTGTTACTGGGTACCCTGCTCTCCACTTCCCTCGTCATGGCCGTACCAGCCCAGGCACATGAAGCGCCCCATGTACGGCTCAACAACCTGTTGCTGGATCTTCATTACAGCCACTATCCTTTCAGCTATGGTCGTCATGACTATCGTGACGACTATCGTTGCAGAGACCACCGGCGTTGTGATGAACGACACTATCATCGGGACAGGAGACACCACCGCGATCATGACCGGCGCAGGG
>JARRQF010000274.1:0-7681 GCA_037382065.1 Candidatus Thiodiazotropha sp.
TTCCAAGGCGCGCAACAACGCGGATGACCGCTTAGCGTCTCGCCCGAAGGGAAGCCTGCTCAGGCCAGGATACTGCGTTGCAATGCTTGAAAAGGGCGAGCCATTCCCTGCGCATTGCGTCTTGTCTCCTGGCCTGAGCAGGCTTCTATAATCGTCAATTTGTATGAAGCACCACACTAGTTGGTCTTGGTGCGGTGTTTTTCGAAATGCCAGGAGTGTCGCTGGCCGTATCTGCCATGTTCGTGCTGCTTATGGCCGGCCTAATCCTGTACGAGACCAGCAACATTATCCACGGTGGTGAAACCAACTACATTATGGCTACTGTCACCCTCTACGTCTCCATCTTCAATCTATTCACTAGCCTGCTGCACCTGCTAGGTTTCATGAGCGGTGAGGAGTAAAGACTCTCCATTCACGTTGTAGCGTGATTCACCCAGTAGGTGACCATAACCATCGAAGCAATTTTCTTCAAAATCAGATACCTGTTATTAGAATGGAGCGGTCAACTGATTTTTTTAGGATTATTGTTTGATGGTGCCAATAGGTGCGCCACACGACTGAATGAATAGGCAAAATGTGATGGGAAGCACAACACATTTTTCCTGACTCGCTTTTTCAAGTTTGGCTTTTCCTTGTATGATTTAGGCATGGAGCCTTTGCAAGCATTCAAATACAAACTACGGCCCAATGGTGAGCAAGCACGCGCTATGCGCCGCTTCGTGTTTAATAAGGCGCTTGCCGTGTTTGAGCGGCGTAGGAATCGCCGTTCTTTAGGCTGGCGAGGATGTCAGTGGTTTTGTGCCTGGATAATGGTACTGTGGATTCCGCTGCAAAGTCATGCTATGCAGATCCCCCCAGGCTGGAAGCAACATTTTGATCATCAGAAGCAAACCCAGACCTTTCAACCTACCGACAATCGTTCCAGCTTCCTGATTAAATATTATCCCAAAGTGTTATTGGAGCAACTGGAGAATAGCGATTGGCTAAAGAATAAGCTCTCCACCAGTAAGGCGCCTTATGGAGAGTGGATGAGTCAAGCCAATGTGGTAAGGGATTATGCCAACTATGCCCACGGAAGCCGCAAATTCCGGCTACAGGATGGCACGACAGGAGTACTGATCGCTGTTGCTGTGACCATAGATCGTATGTATACCCGGTTGGCGGTAGCGATTTTCAGGGATAACGGAATAGATAAAAATTACCGTGATCAAGCCATCTCGATTCTTAAAAATATCTACAAGGTTGAGAAGGCAGACGCTTTGGCGGAAGATCGTGGGACCGATATCGAGGCCAATCCGCCAGACATCAAGGGAATCAAGAAAGGCGGCCCCATCAAATTTGGTCGCTATGTGGGTGCTAAAACTCGTTCTCAAGAGGTGATGGGGCGTTATGAGGTCGTGCTGTACGAAACAGGTGAGTATGAATTTCTCAGAGGCTATTCAAAATCTGGCTACTACACCTATTCCCAGTCTACAGGAAGACTCGACTTAACCGAGGATTTTTATAACAGTACTTACCATCCTGATGATGAATTCTGTCTCTATGGCATCGATGAGAAAACAGGCACGCCAGTCATCTATGCCGAGGATGACTACGAGAGGTATCGACTCAATTGGGTTAATCCGGTTAACACGCTCTCGCCCCAGCAAAATGAGAAACTCAAGGCGATGAAAAAGGCCCGCGAAGAGGCTTACCCTTACGTCACCAATCCAGGTAACGGAGTTTCAACCGAGCAGATCGAAACCATCCTCTACACCTATGTGGATAACTACATCGGAGGCGGTTTCGAGGTTGACGAAGAGATCTATCTCCTGATGAAAGATGGACGGGTGATGGACGGCATTCCTATTGCACCTAACCGACTCGATGTGGCGAAATCCCGCAGTCGTGAGCCGAACCGTTGGGGGTGGTGGAAATATGAGGATGGACGTTATAGCTTCGCCTGGAATATAGACCGAAAGAACTTTGTCGTACCTAAAGGCAAACAGATGAAAGGACTTCCCATTCCAGCCGATACCCGCCTGGATGGTGAATGGGGAGCCTCCACCTCCTTCACCAGTTTGGACTTCTCCAGCACCTCATTTTGGGGCGTCTATCTAGATAAATCGGGACGTTTTACTAAGTACCATAATAGTATGATGCAAGCAGGCGGTGAGATGCAGACTCATACACCAACTCCAATGGTCTCTACCTATAGTGACGATGAGGGGTCTGTGACCTCGGTGATCGGATCGAATATCGGAGGCGGCACCAGCACGAAAAACAACCGTCCGAACAGCGATCGTGTAGGAAGTTATAGCTTCGATGGGTATAACCTCACCTTGAAATTCGATAATGGGGTGGAAGAATATCTGGTTGCATTCACCACAGATGACGAATTCAATGGTATTTGGTTTGAAAGTGGGCGGCTATATCGAAAGTAATAAAAAAACGCATGTCTGCTCTGACCCTTTTATCCATTGTGCCAGTCCAGGTTGCTGTTTATCTACTTTTTTGATCCCATAATAGATCCTAGTGTGGTGCTTCATACAAATTGACGATGATAGAAGCCTGCTCAGGCTAGGAGATGCCTTTCCAGGTTTGAACCAATGGCGCGGGCAATCGATTTGGCAAAGGCCTCTCCCACGCCTTGTCTGCGTGATCCACCAGATGTGCGTTTGCTGCGGCAGCCTTGAGCGCTTTTTTGTCTTTCGGGGTAAACGCTCTCAAGGCATGCTGAATGCGGTTACCCAGTTGGCCGATGATTTGGTCAGGGACATCATTGGGATATTGAGTGATGAAAAAGACCCCAACACCTTTAGAGAATATCATTATTTGTCATGGTTCGTTTTCCTGGTCTGGGCGTTGACAAAGATTTACCTTCTCTACTGTTCTACCGATGTGTTTGGGGTAGACTCAGCGAAACATTTCACCTCAAGAGGTTTTTATCATGATGGAGCTGGTACAACAATTGGTAGCAGGAACTGGGGTCAACCAACAGCAAGCAGAAGGGGGTGCCGGGCTGCTGTTTGGATTGGTTAAGGAGCAACTCTCGGGAGGGGAGTTTAGTCAGATTGCTGAGGCTGTGCCAGGGATTAACTCGTTGATCGATGCCGCTCCGAGTGGCGATAGTGGTGGCCTTGGTGGTCTGCTTGGGGGTGTGGCTTCTGCTTTGGGTGCCGATAATCTGGGCAATCTCGCCTCTTTGGCCAGTGGCTTTTCCAAACTTGGCCTGGACGCGAGCATGGTTGGCAAATTTGCTCCCATTGTGATCTCTTTTTTACAAAACCAGGGGGGAGAAGGGCTCTCATCTCTGGTAGCGAAAGTTCTACAAGGCGATTGACGGGGGTGTTTGATGCGTTGGCGAGGTCAGCGGCAAAGCGATAATATTGAAGATCGTCGTAGTATGCGATCATCCTCTCCGCTAGGGCTTGGTGGTGGAGGTGGGGGGTTACTTAGACTGCTGCCCATGGTGTTTAAGCTGTTAGGTTTTAAAGGGGGCGTGGTTGCCATACTGGTGATTGGTGCTTATGGTCTGTTTAGCGGAAATCTTGGCAGTATGTTGAGTGGGGGCTCTGTTTCAGGTTCCTCATTAAGCGAGCAGAGTCAGCCGATCAAGCAGAGTGCCGAAGAGCAAGAGTTGGTGAATTTTATTTCGGTTGTGTTGGCTGATACAGAACAGACCTGGCATCAGCTCTTCCGTCGCATGGGAAGTGAATATAGAGAGCCAAGTCTGGTGCTATTCCGTGGTTCCACCAAGACCGCTTGTGGTTTTGGGCGGGCGGCTATGGGGCCTTTCTACTGTCCTGGTGACCAAAAGGTCTATATAGACCTGGCTTTTTATGATGACCTGAAAAAGCGCTTTAAAGCGCCTGGTGATTTTGCTCAGGCTTATGTCATCGCGCATGAAGTGGGGCACCATGTTCAAACCCTGCTGGGTATTTCACAAAAGGTACAAAAGGCAAAGCGCTCTCTGAATGAGATGCAGGGTAACAAGCTCTCTGTTCGGCAAGAGTTGCAAGCTGACTGCTTTGCAGGTATCTGGGCACACAATGCTGACCATTCTCGCCAGTTGCTTGAGAGCGGCGATATCCAGGAGGGACTTACCGCTGCCAGTGCCATTGGAGATGACCGCCTACAAAGGCAGTCCCAAGGCTATGTGAGCCCCGATTCGTTTACCCATGGGAGTTCGGCGCAACGTATGAAGTGGTTTCAAGTGGGCTACAAGAGTGGTGAGCTGAAGCAGTGTGATACCTTTGTTGCTGAGCGGTTGTGAATCAAGCTATTCATTCTCAAGGTCGCCGACCATCTTGCGCAGATTATCGATTGCCTGAGTGACATTTATATCTTCTTTTGGGGGATCGAGGAGTCCTTTGCGCTTTTTTGATAAGGACATACTGAAATCTGCGGGTTCCAGTTTGGCGCTACTCTCACGCCAGCGCAATGCAACAACGGTGACGTTATCGCTCTCAGGGCTGCTGGTTGTTTCGGCATGTTTTGCCAGTTTATTGATGTTATTCAGTAGCGGGGAGCTGTTTTTGAAGAGCGTATCCACCAAGGGACGCTCTGACAGAGGGCCCCAGAAGCCATCGCTGCAAAGTAGTACTACATCACCCTCTTTGATTTCATGGGGACCACTGAGTTCGGCTACAGGTCGGTTGCTGTTGCCTCCCAGACAACGGGTGACATAGTTGCGGAATTTATGGGTATGAACCTGAGCGGCAGAAATAATGCCCTGCTGTCTGAGGTGTTCTACATAGGAATGATCGTCGGTGCGCATATGGATTACCCCATCTCGCATAACATAGAGGCGGCTGTCGCCGATATGCGCCCAATAAGCAGAGTCTTCCTGTACCAGGCAGAGAACCCCAGTGGTGCGAGGTTCAATCGGTGGTTCTTGCTGATCACCAAATGCTCTGATCTGCTGATGGGTCATCTCCATCAGGCCAGATAGAAAAAAACGCGGGTTTGAGATCGGTTTGCGGCTGGTTAGAAAAGCCTTGCGGGCGTTATCCATGAGAATTTGCGCCGCCTTTTCGCCTTTTGGGTGTCCGCCCATGCCGTCTGCCAAGGCGAGCAAAATGGCGTCAGGCGCCTCCATAACCAGGCAGCGATCCTGGTTCGACGAACGATTGCCAATCAGGCTACATTGTGCAGTTTCGTATTTCAAGATATGGCCCTCTGCTCATCAAATAGCTCCGATATGGCGCTTTCGGTATCAATTTCACCTTTGTGGCTATTTAGGGCCTCTAGTAGCTCACTGGCATTTTGTGGTCGTTTCTCATGGTCAATTTCCATTGCCCAATCTATGGCTTCGAGCATGGCTGCGGGATAACGCCGACGATAGGCGCGAGCCGCCGGTTTGATTTTCTCTTTCGCGTGGCGCTCAATAGCAGAGGGTGGCGCCTTGCCATCCAGGCAGGCACGCATGCTAGCACCAATGGCATAGACATCACTCCATGGTCCGACATTGCCAGATTGGTAATACTGTTCAACAGGAGAAAATCCGGTTGTTACCACTCGGCCTGTGCGTGTGCCCTCATTTCGGACCTCGTGAACAGCGCCAAAATCGAGTAGTAGCGGATTTCCACCCGTACGGAGATGGATATTGCTCGGTTTGATGTCCAGATGGAGTAGATTGCGAGAATGAATCAGGCTCAATGCATCCAAGATAGGTGGAAATACCGTCATAAGAAAGCGTGTGCTAAGGCTACCGCTACGCTTTTTGATGTAGCTGGCAAGATTCTTTCCGCGTTCATGGTCCATTACGAGATATCCCGTATTATTCGCTAGAAAGAAGCCTCTTACCTGAACAATATTTGGATGGCGCAATGAAGCCAGTACCTTGGCCTCCTGGTAAAATAAACGCAGGCTACGGTTGAAATTATCGGTTTGTTTGGCATCAAGGGGGATAACCTTACCGTTAGTTCCTCGTTTGGCGAGTTTCTTTGGTAGGAATTCCTTGATGATCACCTCATCCTGAGTATCTTCATCTTCTGCCAGATAAATTAGGCTGAATCCTCCACTTGCAACCACCTTCATGATGACATAGCAATCAATCTCAGTGCCTTCTGGCATGCTGTCTCGAAGCTTATCCATGTGGTGTCCGTGGTTGTTTAGAGCTTAAGTTCCTGTAGATCATCTATCTGATTATACGGCCTTTTAACAGAATTATCGCTGCTGTTGTTAGTTTTGCGCCGATGGCCTGAAGAAAAGGTGATACTCATCAAAAAAATTTTACCCAGGTATGGCGGCATTAAGCATCTATTTCCTGCTGTAATACAAGTTAGGTAGCGAGATGGTTATTACCTTTCTAAGCTGATTTAACGGCCTAGATTGAAAATTCTGAAGTCATGTATCGTCTCCTGTCCTATAGGAATTTACTTTCTTTAGGCTGGGTAGGATGTCAAGATATACAAACTTCGACGATCAGGTGGTGAGCTGTGTGATGGCTTTATTATATATCCAATCGCCCTTATCAATATATGAGCTGAGGCAAAAGTTATGATTAGTAGTATGACGGCCTTCGCAAGGGAGGAGTATCGCGGCGACCTTGGGAACATGAGCTGGGAAATCCGTTCGGTTAACCACCGGTATCTTGAAACATTTCTTCGACTACCAGAGGAGCTGCGAGTCTTGGAATCGTCGGTGCGAGAGCGCCTGAACGAACGCTTGAGCAGAGGAAAGCTGGATGTCAGTCTGAAGTTCAAGCCGGGTGGCGTGGTCGAGGGAGGGTTACGCGTTAATCCGCGCATGGTAGAACAGCTGATGAATGCTGAGCAGCAGTTAATCAATTTGACGGAGTTGGATTACTCACTTCGCTCCAATGACATCCTTCGATGGCCTGGTGTACTTGAAGAGGAAGAGCAGGACTATACACCTGCGAAGCAGCAGGCTATGCAGCTGCTTGAGACCGCAATTGATAGTCTGATCGACAATCGCTTGCGAGAGGGTGAACGATTGGCTGAAATCATTCTGCAACGCTGCCATGCGTTAATCGCAGAAGTGTCTCGAGTACGAAGCTTGATGCCAGATGTATTAGAAGGGGTTCGCTGTCGGATACGAGACCGTTTGTCTGAGGTAATGGACGAACTGGATGAGGCTCGGGTAGAACAGGAGATGGTCTTGTTGGCTCAGCGTCTTGATGTGGATGAGGAGATGGATCGGCTTGAGACCCATCTTGAAGAGGTGGAGCGGGTACTGACGGTGGATGAACCCGTTGGGCGCCGTCTCGACTTTTTGATGCAAGAGCTGAATCGGGAGGCTAACACCCTAACCTCCAAATCGAATAACGTAGAGGTCACTCGCTCTGCCGTTGAGATGAAGGTACTGATCGAGCAGATGCGCGAGCAGATCCAAAATATCGAATAGTTTTTTTACCCATTAACGGAGTTACTATCAGATTGTCCCACTGTGTCTTGCTTAGCACCCTCTCCCTCCGGAGGGTGTCGCAAAAGTCGTAGGGTGGGGTTCTGTCCCACCATTAAGGGATGAAACGTAGGATGTGGTGAGGTACGAACTGCATCATTGCGGAATTTCCCTACCTGGTAGAATCCCCCTGCTTTAGCTGGGGGAGGATGTTAAACCTAAAAAAATCAGTTGACCGCTCCATTCTAATAACAGGTATCTGATTTTGAAGAAAATAGCTTCGATGGTTATGGTCACCTACTGGGTGAATCACGCTACAACGTGAATAGCACGC
>JARRQF010000275.1:0-1589 GCA_037382065.1 Candidatus Thiodiazotropha sp.
ATAACTTGACCAGGGGTACCCCGACGCATGCGTGACCATTTCGGCACGCACCGGGTTCAATTCAATGTAGCGATAAACCGTCAGAAGGTATTCGTCAGCATCCACCAAAGTGGATTTATCACTAATACGAGGACACTCACCATTTAATCGTTGTTGATAAAGCACTGTCATTTGAAATAACCATCTGATTTTAAATGGCTTTAGACTATCCCAAACGGTGACTGTCCCGGTCTTCCGCCGGTCTTCCGATGGTTGCGGTCTTCGACCTGGGCCAATGGCCGGTTGAAGTGCTCTTCGCGCACACGTTGGAAGGTCTCGATGCGGCTAGCTGGTTAACTCGCCCAATTCTCTTGTGTCAGCCGTATAAAAATTCCAGGGTCTTGTTGATTGGCTTCTATCACTGAATGAATTAATGCATGTTCTAAAGCTTCTGCATTTGGCGTGATACTCTGCATGCTCACAAGTATCGAGTTCTCATAGCAGATTAGCATCGGCAGGTCGGATGGTAAGTAGGCACCGATAAACTCAGCATGCTCTTCCATATCGAGCCAAATCCAGGTCTCATCCCTATTCGCTTGTCGCGCTCGAGTCTCAAATAGAGGATGGAAAATTTTACATTTCTTACACCAGCTTTCTGCTCCAATGGCGAGTATCAGGCGTGCGCCTGGACGCTTCAGTTGCCGTGTTAATTCATGTGCATCATCCCAAGGATCGAGTAGAGCACTCATATTAGTTGCACCATGGCGCGTAGTGTTGTGATTTGCTGGCGTTGGGCTGCCGCACTGGCACGAATACTGAGCACTGCCTGCGGTAGTGTTAGGACCAAGTGGTGGGCTGCCACAGCCCGAATCGACTGTGGCGCCGATTCAAGCAACGCTATGGCGGCCTCGATGGTTAGTTCCCGACCTAGCAAGGTATGCTGGCCTGGTGTGGTGTTGACAGGAAAGGCTTCGATTGCTGAGAGATTGGGTAGAGGCAAACCGTTGTCGGCATCGAGATGGGCTTCGGTAACCGGGCTATCCAGCATAACCACCTTCGAATCTTGTCGAGCATAGAAATGGCTGTCACTGACACCCTCAGGGAATATCCGGTATCAGCTCAAAACGCCGTATCGCGATGGCACCACACACGTCATCTTTGAGCCGCTGGATTTCATCGCCAAGCTGGCGGCGTTGGTGCCGAAACCGAGAGTAAACCTGACGCGGTTCCACGGCGTATTCGCGCCCAACAGCAAACACCGGGTAGATGTGACGCCCGCTAAACGCGGCAAGGGCGGTCCCCACGAGGAACACGAAGACAAAACACCCGAACAGCGACACCAGTGCATGACCTGGGCACAGCGCCTGAAACGGGTATTTAACATTGATGTGTCGATCTGCCCAAAGTGTGGAGGTGAAGCCAGGGTGATCGCCAGCATCGAGGATCAGCAGATCATCGACAAGATACTGGCTCACCTCATGAAGAAAGGCGCATTACCGCCACCACCCGAGTTGCTGCCGGCGACGCGGGCCTCACCCGATTCAAACTGGTTTGCATAGTTATGGGTTTCACACTTCTCTAAACGGCACAGCAACAGAAAGATGGGTTGC
>JARRQF010000275.1:1645-6886 GCA_037382065.1 Candidatus Thiodiazotropha sp.
GCAACAGAAAGATGGGTTGCCTGGTGGGGTATTGCCTGAACTAAGTTGGCAGGCCAGGAAGGCAGTGAAAGCGGGCGGATTCAGCCGGAAATCCAGGGGGGTGAATAGATTGAGGCCGGTTAGACGGATATTTCAGGCATATCCAGCCTCCAGTTCTCAGCCTTGAAATACAGGGGTGATAGCGGTTATTCTCCTTATACTTCCCTTTGGCAATTCCATTTGCATTTATTGCAAAACCTAATAGCGCGGACACCACTCATTGAAATTGACACAGGCGCTTAAGCCATTTTATTACGCTGTTTTTGGCGAAACATCCAATTGTGAATAATTCCTTCCGCTAGATTGACAAAAACCCAAAAGCCATGCAACAGTTAGCATGAGTGTCCGAGCAACACCGTCTACTGTTCGAGGTTCCAAAATCGGTGACAGGGCACAATGGATTGTGATTGCAGATATATGCTCGCAGGAACTCCAATCATGAAAGGTAGAGTCACGGTAGGCCATCCCATCGACGTCGCCACGGGGACGATGCACAATGACTACACGGATGTCACAATTCCGGGTAAAGTGGAACTAACCTGGAAGCGTTTTTATAGCACAACACTTGCGCAACATTCGAGCCCATTGGGTTCTGGTTGGTCCAACCGCTACTTTTGCGCATTGACAAAAACCGACGCGGGCTATCTGTTCAACGACGGCCAAGGATCAGAAGTCGCCCTCGATGATCCGGACGATACAATCAAACAGGGCGGAGTGGTTAGGAACCTCGGCGCCTTTACTGAAATTCGCTGGCAGAACAATCGGTTCGACGTCACACAATGGGACGTGGACAGTGGCGAGATATGGAGCCATGTATTCCACTCTCAAGGCAACGGCGAAATTTCGGCTTTACAGGAGCTCAATGACGCCACGGGCCAGGGCCTCGAGTTCGCCTACGATAAGGATAATGCCAGACTCCGGGGCATACGGCAGAAGCTGGAGATGCGCACACTGGTTCTTCGCTACTCCGATCAGGGACAGATCGAGCAAGTCGAATTCCTCTCGAGCGACAAGAAAACACGCCAGACCCTTGTCACTTATCGCTATGACAACCAGGGGCGGCTTACTGAAGTTGTCGATGCCATGGGCAACTCGGACCATTTCGACTACGACAAAAACCACCGTATTATTCTCGAGCGAAACAAAGACGGTGGAGAATTCAAGTTCAAATACGATACTCAGGGCCGATGCACTCGCTCAGTCGGTATCGACGGTTACGATGAAAAGACCCTCCGTTTCATCGATGCGGCGCAGTGGACGGAGGTCACCGACAGTCTGGACAATATCCGTCGGTTTCAGCACAATGCCGCTGGCCAAATACTCCGGGAGATCAACCCGCTGGGTGCGGAATATCTGACCAAATATGACAAGCATGGCCGCATCCTGTCTAAAACCGACCCGCTGGGCGGGGTAACTCGATTTGATTACGACGAATGGGGTAACCGCTGTCGGATCACGGACGCACTCGGGCAACAGACAGAACTTGTTTACAACGATCAACACCTGCCAGTCAGTTACATCAACGCAGCCGGGCATATCTGGCGGAGAATTTACGATCCGCAGAACCGCCTAACGGCGGTGATCGATCCGCAGGAAAACAGCTACCGACTGGACTACGATACCGCTGGCAACCTGGTCAAAATCACAGATCCACTCGGCAATCAGTTGCGCCAGAGTTTCACGGGCACAGGTGAACTACATGCCGCCACCGACTGGCAGGGTAATGCCTCCACTTACCAAACCGATGATTTCGGCCGCCTTGTCAAAAAAACCGATCCGTTAGGCGCGATTACCCGCTATGAATATGATGCACTGAACAATTTGAAGCTCGATGTCTACCCCGATGGCACGACAAACAGCTACGAATATGACATCGGTGGCAATCTAATCCAGGTAGTAGATCGCAATGGAAACACGACATCCTACCGCTATGGATCTTGTAAACGACTACTCGAACGAATGGACCCGCTTGGAAATAGGCTTTTCTTTGGCTGGGGGACGGAACCACAGCGTCTTGAAGCCGTCACCAACGCAAAAGGCGAGGTTTATCACTTTGAATACAACGCGGTGGGTTGGGTAACTGGTGAAACCGGCTTCGACGGACGGGAGCAGCATTTTGAATACGATCTTTCAGGAAACCGCATTGCCAGCACCAATGGCTTGGGTGAACGCATCAACTATCAACGCGACGCACTTGGGCGCCTGACTCAGCAACGGTTACCGGATGGATCCACGGCCGATTTCTACTATGATGCTGCGGGCTTTCTCCAGTCTGCTAGTAATACCGATAGTTTCGTTGCATTCGACCGCGATTCACTCGGCAGAATCATCCGCGAAACGCAAAACGGTCATACTATCCAGCGACAATACGATCGTGCGGGTAACATGTCTGTACTCGAAAGTAGTCTAGGGGGCCGGATCGACTACAGGTTTAACGCCAACGGTATGTTGAAATCATTCAGTAAAGGGGGCAGAGACAAAATTCAAATCGAACGTGATGCGCGAGGTTCGGAAATAGGGCGAATACTGCCGGGTGGCTTCAGGTTAAGCCAGGCGTACGACGACATAGGCCGACTGCTGGAGCAGGAATTGACGTCAATGCCGGACGGCCGGCCCTCCCACCTGGATACCCCACAAGCGCTGATCAAACGCAGTTATCGGTATGACAAGGCGCAACTTGTCAGCATTCAGGATCAAACATGGGGCGAAGCCACCTATGTCTATGATCCCGCTGAGCATCTAGTCGCTGCATTGAGAGATAACGGTGCTAGTGAGCGGTTCAGCTACGATGTAAATGACAACTTAACGAAGACTGTACGGGACGGCAAGCAGGTTCCACTCACCTACGGGTGCGGGGACCGCTTGCTGACGAAAGGTGATACCAATTACGAATACGATGACCAGGGCAGACTGATTCTCAAGCGTGAAACCAGTGTGTCCGGTGAAATTCTGGAATCGCACTATTCCTGGGATGCATTGGATCAACTTCAATCGTTCACAAACCCAGAAGGCAGGGTATGGGAATATATCTATGATGCTTTCGGCCGCCGTATTCAGAAGAACAACCCGGATGGTGGCCAACATGGATTTGTATGGGATGGCGATGTCATCCTGGATGAAACACAAGACAATAACCTTAGTGCCAGTTGGGCGTTTGACCCACATAGCTTCACCCCATTATGTAAATACGAGAAGGGTGAGGTTTACTCTGTCGTTACTGATCATCTTGGGACTCCGCGTGAGTTGGTGGACAGATTTGGAAGTATTGTATGGCAGATGTACCCTTTTGCTTGGGGTGATGTACAGGATCAAAAAAAGGGACTGGTAGATTGTCCAGTGCGGTTTCAAGGCCAGTTTTTTGATAGCGAAACAGGCCTTAGTTATAATAGGTTTAGGTACTACGAACCACAAACTGGAAGATACATAAGTCAAGATCCGATACAGTTGTCAGGGGGATTGAATTTATATAAATACGCTCTTAATCCTATATTATGGAACGACATATTCGGACTAATTTGTGCCAGGCAGAGAGCGGAAGATCGTGCCCGCGAATTAAGGAGTAGAGAAAGAAGACGACTTCCAACAGCCACCAGTGCCGTTGTTGACAGAAGAACCGGGAGGGTATTTTACGGTTATAGCGGTGATCGCCCTACACGGATTTCCTCGAGAATGCTCAGGCAAATGCCAAGGGAAAGTCTCGAAGACTGGCCTGTGAACAATTGTGCAGAGTTTAGCGCTGTAAACAAAGCTCTTCTAAAAGGCGCTCGCTTTGAGGATTTAGAAGTGCATACGGTAAGAACCGCCACGGGTGAGCCATTTGGAAGATGTGAAAATTGCCGTATTTCAACGCATGGAACCCATACGACTAGTGATTAATATTTTACTGAATTTCTGGTATATTGCTATATGAGTTTTAGACGAGAGGATTTTTTTGGACTCGACTTTTCATGGTTTTGCTATGATAACCTTGGAATGATCGGAGAATTTATCACGGGATATGGATTCATTCCAAATCATATATTCAACGATGAAACATCTTACAATCACATGCTTGAATACTTTTACAGGCTTCCTTGCACATCGAATTCTGAGCTTTCAAGCGCTATAAAAAAACGCGCTAAACGCAGCCATGGTGATTTTACTATATTTCTTAAAAAATCACGAACAGGGCTATTCGTATATGATTATAAAGGGCATTATGGTCCATATGAGCGAATTTCAATCCCAAGCAAACCTCTGCTCATCGAGCAAGTACCTGATAATATTAAAAAAACACTAGTAAAGGCTCCAGCAACATTTTCTGGTGATGAAACAATCGTGTTTTAGTGATACATATATCTTATATATCCTGTTAATTCAACATAATAAGTAGTGACGTAGAGTAATGGCTAATTGTTTATTAAGGGCCATGAAAAAAGAACTAACCGGACCTAAAGAGTGTATTCTGTTGTTAATTGTAGAGCGCCAAATTACCATCGTATTTTTTCCCAAACTAGCGGTCGTAGGATATTGAGGTTTTACGACTGTTTTGCCAGTTTCTCATCGTAACCCTTTTTCATTTCCTCAAATTCTTATCGTTGAATTTGCCAAATCCGATCGTAAAAATAACAGCTTCTGTCCAAGCTGCGGTGCAAGGCGTATGGCGGAAAGTGCTGTCCTGTTGGTCGATGAGGTTTTACCAGAACAGCCCATACGTCAATGGGTGCTGAGCTTTCCATTTCAACTGAGATTCTTGTTTGCCAGTCGCCCGCAACTGATGGGCCGGGTACTGGGGATCGTGTACCGGGCCATCTCGGCCCACTTGATCCGAAAGCGGGATTCGCCAGAAAGAGCGCGCAGACTGGCGCGGTGATGCTGATCCAGCAGTTTGGCAGTGCGTTGAACCTCAATGTGCACTTCCATAGGCTGTTTCTGGATGGCGTTTACACCACCACACCCTGGGTTAAAAGTCGCTTTTATCGTACCAATGCCCCCAACCAGCAGGAATTGACAGAACTGGTGCATACGATCAGCCACCGGGTTTCTGGAGCGCGAAGGCATCCTGGAACGCGATGAGGAAAACAGTTACCTGAACCTGGAAGAAGGCGACGAAGACCCCATGCAACAGGTATTGGGCTGCTCGGTCAGCTACCGCATTGCCATCGGACCACAACAAGGCCGCAAGGTATTCACGCTGCAGACCATCCCGGCTTGGGAAGCGGA
>JARRQF010000276.1:0-9964 GCA_037382065.1 Candidatus Thiodiazotropha sp.
TGAGGTCGCTCTTTTTTATCGAGTAAGCATGATTGATTTGCATCTATTCAGCTATCAAGTAATAGGCCTCTTTTCAGTACTACACCTGCTTGCTGTATTTGCGCACGATGCAGGTAGCAGAATTGATGAGAGTATGTAGTGAATTTCCTGAATAGTAATAGTGCTAAGAAGTTGCTGTCTCATCAGAAACCCAGTTGCTAGTAAACCGAGCGTTGAGAAAGCGATTGTCCAGTGAGAAATTCTGAGCCATTTGCTCCAAACCTGGATGCGTCTTACATCTGTAGATTGCATAAATTATTCCTTGGAATAATGGGCTATTGTGTGTTGGGCAGGGATGTGTAGGAGCGACCCTTGCCTGCACCACCACAAGCGTATACTTCATGCCGTCCAACTGATCTTTTTAGGATTATGCAAAAAATAGCATGATAAGACAAAGAAAGAATAAAAGAGAAAAGAGGAATGCCAGAGACCAGGCATTGTTACGATACACAAAGCAGCGACAACGTAATCTTTTGGCAAAACCGGGTGTGCATGAATTTATCCTGGTATTGGATCATATGAAGGCAGGCTTTAATGTGGCTAAGATATTTCGCAGCGCCGAAGCTTTTGGTGCCTGTGAAATTCATTTGATCGACATTGGGCCTTTTGATCCTTCGCCTGGTAAGGGGGCATTTAAGAAGGTACCCGCTCGTTTTTACGACAGTTTCGATCAAAGCTATCATGAGTTGCATACCCGTGGGTATGATGTGGTCATGCTTCAGGGAGGAGGGGAGAGGTTATCGACAGAGGTTGAGTTGAAGAAAAAGAGTGCTTTCGTTCTAGGGCACGAAGAGTGGGGCCACAGTTTCGATCCTCGAGACTATCCCGATATCACCTCTCTGGCTATTCCACAATTTGGTCAGGTTGAGAGTCTGAATGTGGCAGTAGCGGCATCAGTCATGATGTACGAATATGTTCGCCAGCATAGGTTGCCAGTGACTGAATGAGTCTAAGGATAAGTCGCAGAAAGATACAGTATATCACTGTGCAATTATTTTACATTTCCATGAGAGAAACGTGAAGGAGTATGAATTTATTTTGCTAATTAACATTTCTAATTAATTAGCTGGTAAAGCGGGGTTTGGCGTAGTCTTTTTTATCTTTAGCAGAGTCAGTATGAATGAAAGCTGTAGGCACCATGGTTGCAGTGATTTATGCAGTAAACAATTTCTAAAGGTACATAGATGTTAAACCTAAAAAAATCAGTTGACCGCTCCATTCTAATAACAGGTTTCTGATTTTGAAGAAAATAGCTTCAATGGTTATGGTCACCTACTGGGTGAATCACGCTACAACGTGAATAGCACGCTTGTGGTGGCACATGGCGGCGTTGCAACTCCTTGGAATAGCGGGCTTTCCGCGTCGTTGCGCCTTGTCCTGTACCACCACAAGCGCACTCTTCACGCCGTCCAACTGATCTTTTTAGGTTAAACAACACACCACTTTTACTTCACCAGAATCTTCTTTTCCTGATCCATCTGCCTCAGCTGCTTCGCCTACTAAACCTACTCGGCCAGATCTGGATAAGATTGAGAATAACTATCAAACTGTGGATGACAAGGTTATTGACTATCGGTCGTAGCTGGCGGCGGCCAGCCGGTGCCTGACGATGATGCTTCTGTACGGTGAGGCTCTTTCGGTGGGTTGTAGTGGCTCTGGCTCTTTTCATTCGAGTCGTATGTAATAGAGTACGATAGCGCCGACGGCGTAGCCGTCGAATAACTTGCGACACTACTTCGCCAAAGACTAAATGTACATGCATCTTGATGACGTAATGCCATCCATGTCTGATATCGTTGTCATCGCTCATAGGCCAAGAGTATAATTTGATCCATGCAGCGCCTCCGTGCCTTCAAGTTTGAACTCATGCCAAGCGTGCCAACTTCCCATACTTTAAGAAGAAGGGTTAGCACGATAGTTTCCGTTACCCTGACCCGAAACAGATTAAGCTCGACCAGGGCAACCGCCGCCTGTTCCAGCCCCAACTCGGCTGGCTGCGCGCCCATTTCAGGCGCGATGTGCTTGGCGCAATCAATGTTCTAAGAGTGGGACTCCGGTTTGCCTGTGAAGTGAACGGTGCAGCAATGCCGCCAGCAGCAGGAACCCAGCAAGTAACTTAACGGCGGTTCAATGCTGTGTTTGAGCGCCACAGGAATCGCCTCTTTTTAGGGTGGCGAGGATGTCAATATACGCATGCCACAGATGGACACGCATGCAATCAGCAACTACCAGTGCTTCAGAGAAAAAGGAGAAAACTATGTCGAAGCCTGAAAACGACACTATGACAGCATCTATTGATGCCGCAGATCTCAGGCGTAAACCCATTATGTTGGTACTGGCAGGCATTTTTGCTACCGCTAGTATCGCCTATGGTGGCTGGTGGTACCTTATTGGTCGTTATATAGAGGAGACCGACGATGCCTATGTGGCAGGCAATGTCGTTCAAATCACCCCCCAGACCGGTGGTACGGTGCTCGTAATCCACGCTGACGACACCGATTTCGTGCGCGCAGGAGAGACATTGGTAGAGCTTGACAAGGCAGACGCGCAATTGGCTTTGGACCAGGCCAAAGCCCAGCTTGCGCAGACTGTGCGCCAAGTGCGTACACTGTTTGCAACCAGTAGTTCGCTGGCGGCTGCGGTGGATTTGCGCAAGGCGGATGCCGATAGGGCAAGGAATGATCTGGCACGCCGTCAGGTGCTAGCCGATAGCGGCGCAATCTCTTCCGAAGAGATTGGACACTCCCGTACCACATTAGCGGCAGCTGAAGCGTCGCTGACTGCAGCGCGTGAACAGTATGCCTCGAACCATGCTTTGATTGATAACACCACGGTTTCCGAGCATCCCAACGTCCTGCAAGACGCTGCCAGAGTGCGGGAAGCCTGGCTAGCCCTTGAGCGTACCCGTATTCTGGCGCCGGTCTCCGGCTATGTGGCCAAACGCACGGTGCAGTTGGGTCAGCGGGTGGCATCAGGGGCGCCGTTGATGGCGGTTATCCCTTTGGATCAGGTCTGGGTCGATGCCAATTTCAAGGAGAACCAGCTGCAGCAGATGAGAGTCGGCCAGCCAGTGATGCTAAGTTCCGACTTATATGGCAGCTCGATTGAGTACCAAGGTAAAGTGGTTGGCCTCGCAGCAGGAACCGGTGCAGCCTTTGCCCTGTTACCAGCGCAAAACGCCTCTGGCAACTGGATTAAGGTTGTGCAGCGTCTGCCGGTGCGGATCGCCCTGGAGGCGAAACAACTGGCCGATCACCCACTGCGGGTTGGATTGTCGATGCGTGTGAAAGTGGATGTTCAAGAGCAGAGCGGAAGTCAAGTTGCTGAAGGCGCTCGATGCGACCAGTCGATCAACCGTACCGCTGTGTTCATGAACCAAGAGAAAGGCGCCGATGAATTGGTATCGCGTATCATTGAGGCCAACCTTCGTGGCATGAAGCGTCAGGATGGAGATCAGGCGCATGACATTGACTTATGTGCATTTGCGCTACCCGGCGATAGCGTAGCCCCCCAGCAGTCTCTGATAAGCGACCTACTGCGCTTGATCCACTGAAGCCACCTTCTACGAACCCCACCGGAGATTCCTCATGGCGCAAACCACACTTCCGTCTTCGCCGCTTGCTGGTGGTGCCTTGGTGCTCGCAACGGTCGCCCTGTCACTGGCGACATTCATGAATGTGCTCGATACCACCATTGCAAATGTCTCGATTCCCACCATTGCTGGCAACCTGGGCGTCAGCCCCAGCCAGGGTACCTGGGTCATTACCTCATTCGCGGTGGCCAATGCCATCTGCGTGCCGCTTACCGGTTGGCTAACCCAGCGCTTCGGCCAAGTGCGGCTGTTTGTTGGTTCGGTGCTGCTGTTCGTGCTCGCTTCCCTGTTGTGCGGTATGGCTCCCAGCCTGGAGATGCTGATCTCCGCTCGGGTTATTCAAGGGGCAGTGGCTGGACCGATGATTCCCCTTTCGCAGGCCTTGCTACTGCAGTGTTTCCCACACGAAAAATCGGGCATGGCGCTGGCGATGTGGGGTATGACGACGATGGTGGCGCCAGTACTGGGACCTATTCTCGGTGGTTGGCTCTCAGATAATTACAGTTGGCCATGGATCTTCTACATTAACGTACCAGTTGGTCTAGGCGCGGCTTGGTTGACCTGGCGGATCTTGAAGACCCGCGAGTCAGCAATCCGCAAGCTGCCCATCGATACGATTGGACTTGGCTTGCTGGTGATTGGCGTCGGTGCCCTGCAAATCATGCTCGACAAGGGCAGGGAGCTGGACTGGTTCTCCTCCGGCGAGATCGTGCTACTGGCTGTCGTAGCGCTGGTGATGCTGTCGTTCTTCGTTGTTTGGGAACTCACCGCACGTCATCCGGTGGTGGACCTCACCCTTTTCAAAAGCCGCAATTTCACAGTTGGCGCGATATCTCTATCACTTGCCTTCGGCCTCTTCTTTGGTATCGTGGTGGTCATGCCCTTATGGCTGCAGCAGTACATGGGTTATACGGCAACCTGGGCCGGCATCGTGACGGCTCCAATCGGCATTTTGGCACTGCTGCTCTCACCAGGAGTAGGACGCATCATGCCCCACACCGATCCGCGATTGCTGGCCAGTTTCGCCTTTGTGGTATTCGCAACCACTGCTTTCATGCGTGCCGGCTTCAGCACCGATAGCGATATGATGACCCTGGTCTGGCCACAGGTGATTCAGGGTGCGGCCATGGCGACTTTCTTCATTCCCCTGACCGCAGTAACGCTGTCGGGTCTCGCGCCAGAACGCATACCGGCCGCAGCGGGGTTGTCCAACTTTTTCCGCATCATGGCCGGTGCCATGGGCGCCTCGATCTCCACCACACTTTGGGATACCCGTGCTGCAATGCACCATGCCTATCTGACGGAGCACATCACTGCTTATGATGTGAGTACCACCCGGGCGCTGCAAGGCTTGTCGGCACTGGGTTTGAGTCCGACGCAGGCCCTGGGAGCACTCGAGTGGCAGATTAACCGCCAGGCTTTTATGCTTTCTGCCATCGATCTGTTCTGGGGGGCTGGGATGCTATTTTTGATGTTGACCTTTGTGATTTGGTTCAGCCGTCCAATCCGTAACGCGCCAGATTCACCCAATAGGTGACCATGTACATCGAAGCTATTATCAATAAAATCAGGAACCTGCTATTAGAATGGAGTGGTCAACTGATTTTTTTAGGCTCAAATAGATGGTCGCACCAGTTATAGATTAAATTAGATAAGGAGTAACCGGTTTGAGTAGTATTATCCAACGTCTGGCCAAGAAGAAATTAATTAATCCACCGAAGTTCCTGCCTAATGCGGTTCAGATGGAAGTGGTGGTGGGTTCTATTGCCTATGGTGTGTCTGGTGATAGTTCTGACATGGATATCTATGGTTTTTGCATTCCTAATAGAGATGATGTGTTTCCTCATACAAGAGGTGAAATACCGGGATTTGGTGCTCAGCTCAAGCGCTTTGCGCAATATCAGCAACATCATATTTATGACGAATCAGCCTCAGGAGGGAAAGGCCAGAAGTATGATTTTACTATTTACTCAATAGTGAAGTACTTCCAGTTGTGTATGGAAAATAATCCCAATATGATCGATTCCTTGTTTGTTCCAAGGCGATGTATTTTATACTCAACTCAAGTTGGAGAAATGGTGAGAGAGAATCGGCATCTGTTTCTGCATAAAGGTGCCTGGCATAAATTTAAAGGCTATGCCTACAGTCAATTACATAAAGCTGAAAACTCTATTCCTGAAAAAGATAGTACTCGCAGGGCTGATTATGAAAAACATGGTTATAGCACCAAGTTTGCCTATCATGTTGTGCGATTGATTTCAGAGGTTGAGATGATTCTGGTTGAAGGTGATCTGGATTTAACCAGAAACCGTGAACAGTTAAAAGCAATCCGCCGAGGTGAGTGGACTAAAGAGCAGTTAAGAGAGTTTTTTAATACTAAGGAAAAACACCTGGAGTCCCTTTACCTCTCCAGTTCTTTGCAACACAAACCTAATGAAAAAATGATTAAGCAATTACTTCTTGATTGTCTTGAACATCATTATGGCTCTCTGGAGGGGTGCATTTCTACCAGTGCTGATGAGGGGGCAATAGCTGTGAGAAAATTGGAAGAAATATTGAATATTATTAATCGATGAGTAAGGGGTGCGAACTTTTATCCTTTGGCAGAGGGCACAGATATACCATTCCAGGTATTTGATGTGGTAACTCATTGCCTAACATCAGATATCAACGATTAACCACACTAGGATTAGGGACCCAGAAGAGATAGTCAATAGTATTTCGGCTTTGGTGAGGTCACATAATAAATTGCAAAATACTCATTACATTCCATTAGCAAAATCATCATGATGGACTTGTGTCTCTGCCCGCATGGCTTTCAGTGCTTTTCCATAGCCGATCAAGATGCCCAATCCCCACCGCAGACGGGACTTGTAGTATAGATCACTATCTGGATCGTTTTTTTCGGGATCTTCGTTAAAGACATTTTCACAATGGCGCACGATTAGATGCTCGGGGATATAGCAGAGACGATTGTTCTTATAACTGCTAATTCGGAGTTCAGTCACAGGATAGGTGCCACCAGTAGCAGATGAAACGCCAATAATATAAGCCGGCTTATGACCCAGTTCAAAACGGTTGAACATTAGAAAGAAGTTTTTTAGACCAGCGGGAACCTGTCCATGCCATTCCGGGGATATGATGACAAAAGCATCACTTTCTGAAAACTTTTTTGATAGGGCTCAATATCATTAAAATCTTTTTGTAGAATAGATGCGCTATAACGACCAATCTTCTCGCTCTGGGATGGATTGCGGTGGCTGCCACTAATAATGCTAATTTTCATAATAAATGAACTCTACTCTTTGGTTTATTAATCAAGGGTATATACACCACACTAGATTCTTAATTATAAGATCAGTCATCTGTATTTTGATGGGTTTTCAGTAAATGAAAGTAGCGAGGCCAATCGAATAGAGGGCCAGGGTCGGTTTTCCGCGTGGGTGCAATGGCCGCGTGGCTGGTGATCCGCTCTTTATTAATCGATGGGTAGAGGCTCATTATCTGTTTGGTGCTTTTGCAGAGGGTTTGGTATTGAGCATCAGTAAATGGCTTCTCATCACAGCCTTCCAGTTCAATGCCAATGGAGAAGTCGTTACAGCGTTGACGTCCACAATAGGTTGATACTCCTGCATGCCAGGCTCGGTTATTGAGCGGTACGTATTGTATCAGTGCTCCATCTCGCCGGATCAGCAGGTGGCATGAAACCTTCGCATCCTGAATTTGCTTAAAATAGGGATGTGCTTCGCCATCCAAGCGATTCAGAAAGAGGTCATCTATCCAATGGCCGCCGAACTCACCTGGAGGCAGGCTAATGCTGTGGATCACAAGTAGGTTAATATCGGTGCCTGGTGGACGCTCATCGCTGTTTTCCGAAGGATGGTAGTCGGCACCCTGTAATAACACAGGATCCAGCTTCATGTCTCTCCCTGCTTATGGGGAAAGGCCTTGAGTACCATGTCTGTGTAGCTGACGATACCTACAACCTCACCATTCGCTTCGACGGGGGCTCGTGACAGATCGAAACGGCTGAAGATTCTGGCGCAATAGCGAATATCCATATCAGGGGAGACGGTGAGTGCTGGTTTGGTCATGATTTCATAGATATTTACCCGCTCAGGAGCTTGGTCTCTGGCCAAAACCTGACGGGCGATGTCAGATAGGGTTACCAAGCCAAACTCATCATATTTATGGCGTTTTTTGACAATCAGTGACTTGGTCTCAATATGGCTCATTTTATCCAGAGCAGATAGGACCGTGTCCATGCCGTCGACCATGTCGAAATCATTTTTCATCACGTCACGGACGCGAATAAGTTTGCGTTCGTTCATAGTTCCTCCTTGATAACTTGAGAGAGAGACTGTATTTGGTGGCTGACCCCTACCGCATCCTCAATGTCTATCTGGAAAGCGATACCATTGCCGGATTGGTCATCAAATTTTCCTGCTTCAGCAATTTTTTCCAGAATGGCGCGGCTGAGATGTTCCTCGACCAGCAGTAAAAGAACATCCCGCTGGGTGTCAAGCGTTAGGCCCAGGAAGGTCTTACTCTGTTCGATTCCTTCCCCTCTTGCATGGTTTATGACTGTTGAACCTGTCGCTCCGGCAGATCGGGCCGCTTCGAGAACCTTATCTGTTGTGCTGTCCTCTACCAGAGCAATGATGAGCTTGAAATGCATATCGATACCTCGGTTGGATAGGATTACCGATGCTGCCAACGACTACGCCATTCACTGAGTTGGGCGTAGGCCATGACAGACATGATGGGGAAAAGACTGGCAAAGGCGATCAGGCCAAAGCCATCTATCATAGGGTTGCGTCCTGGAATGTTATTCGAGAGCCCAAGTCCGAGAGCGGCAACCAGTGGAACGGTGACAGTTGATGTTGTCACCCCGCCTGAGTCATAGGCGAGTGCAATGATTGAACGGGGTGAGACCATGGTTTGGATCATAACCACGACATATCCAGACATAATGTACCATTGCAGTGGGGTTCCTGTGATGATTCGGTAACTGCCAAGGGTAATACCCACGGCAACGCCGATGGCTACAGCGATACGTAGCCCCCATTGACTGATGGCACCTGCCGATACCTGGTTTGCCTTAATCGCAACAGCGATTAGAGAGGGTTCAGCTATGGTGGTTGAGAAGCCAATACTGGCGGCAAATAAGTAAACCCATAAATAGTGATGCCATTCAATGGATTGCCCGTTAGATACTGTGCCGAGCAGTTGTGGAGAGGTGAGTTGTTTGGCCATCAGTTCGCCAAGGGGGAAAAGGGCGAGGTCGAGTCCTTCTAGAAACAGTGCCAAGCCAAAGAGCACCATAAAAAAACCAATCAGAATCTCTTTAGGGTTTTTCAGTGGGCGCCGTAAAACAAAAAATTGAAAGCCGAAGAGGATGGCTGCGATTGGTAAGACATCCAGTATGGTGCTGATGAGTACTGATAAGAAATGCTCGAAAAAATCGGTCATAGCATGATTCCATAGCCCATGACAAAAATCATTGGAGTGAGTGAGGCGAATGCGATGAGTCCAAATCCATCGGTCATAGGGTTGCGCCCCTTGATGCTGGAAGCGAGGCCGACTCCAAGAGCAGTGACAAGTGGCACAGTCACTGTTGATGTGGTGACGCCACCAGAGTCGTATGCAATGCCGATAATCTCTTCAGGTGCAAATGCTGTCATGATCACCACGCCAAGATAGCCACCAATAATCAGATATTGCACAGGCCAGCCTTTGACGATTCTAACAACACCAATTACGATGGCAAACCCGACAGAGAGCGCCACGGTATACCTGAGTCCCAAAGCATACTCATCCCTGGCTTCAGGCGTATTGATGATCATGCCTCCTACGGCGGCTACTTCGGCGGCTTCATCGGCGATCTTAATAAGTGCGGGTTCTGCCACGGTTGTGCCGAACCCTAGGCAGAAGGCGAATAGTAGTAGCCAGGTCAGGCTGCCTTTTCGGGCAAAGTTCCAGGCCATCTCTTCACCCAAAGGGAAAAGACCCAGATTCAGGCCCTCGATGAACAGACTTAGCCCTACCAGTACCAGCAGTGAGCCAAATAACAGAGCTCCAAGGTTGGGAATGGGTTGTTGAAGGACTACTAGCTGAAAAAAGCTAATGACAATGATGATTGGTGCGAGATCACGAAAACTGTTCAGAAGCGATGCGATTAGGCGCCTGATTGAGTGCATAGATGTTTAGATACCTAGTGTGGTGCTTCATACAAATTGACGATTATAGCGTGACGCTAAGCGGTTAGTCGCTAGGCGCGTGCCGCCGGGAATGGCTTCTCCCTTTCCAAGGCGCGCAACAACGCGGATGACC
>JARRQF010000277.1:0-6635 GCA_037382065.1 Candidatus Thiodiazotropha sp.
TTGGTCCATCGGGCAATAACTTCATCATCTCGCCATTGCAGCGCAGCTTCCCGATCGATCTTTACTACAGTATGGGTGTGATTGTGCATCACGGCATAAGCGCAAATAGAGATTGAGAATACCTCATCCAACTGTTTGAGCTTTTTCACTATCCACTCTCTACGGTGTTCGTAGCTACGACCCGTTAACTCATCCTCTCCACACAGAAATGCACGGCGTACACAGCGAGATATGCAGTGGTAATACGAGGTTTCTTCAAGACAGATTTGTTGCTTGCGTGATATCGTCATTGCCTGCTCCATGGCTTGTAGACATTTCTTGTTTGTTAATACTCTACCTCAGCTAAATGTGCATTTCAAACGATGACTGTCCTGGTTCATTTCTGGTTCATTTTCTGGTTCATTTTATTATTATGCTGGTTCATTATGGTTCATTAGGGGAGGGCCAGGGTGAGGGGAATATAAAATAGCGTAAGCGCAGCTTACATCACTATCATGAAATGTGTCATGCAAATTCCAGCCGCTTTTTGAGGTTGAGTGGGTATCTTGACGAGTCCCATAAGATTAGAATTGCCCTGCTCTAGCGGTCCTCTCTCGCCACACCGTACAAATGGCTCTGTATACGGCGCCTGGCCTGCTATTCGCAGGGAGGTTGTGCCTCCAATAATTGTTATGGTAGAAAGAAAAGTAGTTTCATTTGGACGGCGTTCAAGGTAACCTTAAAGCAGTCTGGTTTGGCGATGCCTCGGTTTGTTGAGAGGAAGAGGCTGTATGTGGTTTTTGTATGAAAATCATCCGCCGCAAAAGCGAGTGCAGTCGAGGAGCTGGATACGGGAAAACTGCTCATCCTGGTTTGGGTGGCGTACGCCCGGTAACAGGTATTCCTACCACGAGATTATTTAAATATATGAAACTAAAGACAACCTATTTACTTCTATTTCCCTTTCTAGCTGGGTGCAGTTTGATAGGTGCTAGTATTGGAAAACAAGTAGATAAATCAATTTTTGGTGATGAGGAAAATCGTCATAAATATGAGTCTCAGTATATGGTAGAAGGGCTTGAAGAAGATGTTGTAATATTTAAAGAAATGCTTACTAAGCAAAATAAATCGGATGCATATGTTGATTCAGATCCTTGTAAAGATACCAATAGTATTCAAGTATGTACTTTAAGAAAAGGCTGTTGGTGTGAAACCAGATACTAATAAATCAGGGAAAACCCTAATAAAAATACCCCTACTTTCCAGTCTACCCCTACAAAAAGCGTGAATTTTAGATAACTATTTCCTCAACTCTTAATCATCATCGTAGTAGTACATATTGTTTCCATATATAAATCTAGGTGTATCCTCTGTGTCCTCGTATATAAAAAGCTCAGTGTGATTCCAGCCATTGTCGTGCATCATTGTTATGGTATAGTCGTTTATTTGATAACGCCCAGTATTCTTGGATCCATCATTTTTTCTTGATGATCTGATATCAGCGATACCGTTCCCGACTGCGTTGATTGAGCTTGAGGTGCCGGTCTTGTCACTATGAGATGCAACAGTGAGCGGTACGAATACATCATAACCACTGCCGCCACCACCTATTTCACTGTTACTCATCATAGCGGATGAACTGATTTCAAATGTACCGTCCTCGAAGAAGTTGATTGTGCGCTTCGATGGGCCTGCGTAATGACTGCCACGTACGAAAACGTACTTTCCTTTTAGTTTTGATCCTGTATCAATTGCATCTACAGCCTGTCCCTCCAGGTCACTCCAGCTACCATCTTCTTTATCCTTAATCTGATAGTTACCCCAACTTTTTTTCCATACGCTCCATTTTTTAGGTTGCAGATTCTTTGATGCCGTTACATTCAACTCATTGGGAGGGATCATACAATCCCAATAGACCGACCCATCCTTGAGCAATAGATAGGTATAGACATTTAGCCCACCCAAAATAAGGTTGAGACTGGTATCAACCCATACAACTTCAATATCCGATAAGTCGACACCTTGGCCTGGAGGAACGCGAATTGCCTTCTCTATCGCCTCATAATCGCTTTTTGGCGTCACTTTTTGGGTGTTATTTGAGCTTGAGGCATTACTTTTATTCTTTGCGGCAACAGCAACGTCACTATTTGGCTTTAACTTTGTGGCTTGTGATGCTTCTATAAGTAGATTACCAATGATCTCTCCAGCGTCATTTAGATACGCTTTGTTCTTTTCATTCTGAGAGAATATCATTACAGTGAGATGAATAAGTTGATCATCTGTGCTAAGCGCAATCGCTTGCAGTATGCCTTTGCTTCCATCTGGATTGATAAAAACGCGAGATCCCTTCGCAATGTTTATATTCGCAATGTTTACTTCGCTGGTATCGACTAAATCCACTTTCTCCTCACGCAGCCATTTACCTTTTGGGGCATTGCTGTTGGCAAGCTTGTCGCGAAGCCAACCATCCACCTCTTTTCCGTCGAGCGTTGCGGCAGGGTAGTATTTTATAAGAAAGTCGCTGTCTATATCTGATGGTTGGTATATAGCAGTATTTTTCTTACTATCAATGTATTGATTCCAGTTGGCTGGAATGTCAATTGCGTTGCTGAGATTGGGAAGACATAAGAAAACAAGTAATGCTAGATGGTGAGGATAGATGCGGATATCACGCATATTAATTACTGATAATCGAATTATTGCAAAAATCCATTTCATCAGAAAATACCTTTTTTGAGCTAAGCTATTTGAGAGTTGTCATTATAGCGCAGATCAGTATGAACTACTGAACCGGAATTTTAAAATAGGTACTTAAAGCAAAAAATGACTCAATTCTGCTTTTTTAAAGTCAAAACTTGTATTATGATGCAGATTCTTGAGTGTTTTATTATTGCTAAAGTTTCACGCTTTTTGTAGGGGTAGATCGGAAGGTAGGGAGTATTAGGGTTTGCCCATGTTCATGTAAATCCCTACTAATCGGACATGTCCAGAGCGACCCAGGTGGCGGGATTTTCCAGTATGCGGCTGGACTGTGTGGTTGCTCGCTACCCGCGAGAGATTAACTACCTAACCCATGGCATTGCCTGGAAGATATTGCTTGTGCTTTCAGGCAGATTTTTTAGATGTATGCACAGTTTACCCACAAATTCTGATGTGGGTGTATTCTTAATTATTAATGAGTACCTTGGTTATACGATATTAACGTCTAAGATTTATGCAAATAATTAAATATCAAGTTATATAATCACTTTTCATTTTACTGAAAATTATTAGGTTTAGGTGAGACGGCTTGGAAAAATATTTAAGCACGTACATTCTTGTTTGTCGAAAATATAGTTAACCATGGAGAGGGATGAGTGAAACAATAACTTAAACGAGTTTTGCGCGCAGGTAGAAGCTTTTATCTGTCCTTCCTGTGGCTCTTCGGAGCGCCATAGATTGCCTACTTCACAATGAAAGATACTCTTGAAAAGTACGCAGATAAAACACTCCATTTCGCGCCAGAACGATGTATTGAACCTTGGCTTCGTTCAATTTCAAAAGAATATCTGAGCGTTGATCTAACATCAGCGTTTGCTATGAAAAACATGGATATTACCAACTTACTATTAGAGGATAACAGTTTTTCCTTGGTGTGGTGTTCACATGTATTAGAGCATATTGAGGGTGATTATAAGGCAATGTCAGAACTGTTTAGAGTGCTTTGGCCATCTGGCGTGGCGGTGGTTATGGTGTCTATCGAGAGTGCAATAACATATGAAAACCCAGAAGTTAGAACCCCAGCGGAGAGATTAAAGCACTTTAAGCAAGAGGATTATGTACGGTTATACGGTCTTGATATAGATGATCGTTTGCGAGACTCAGGATTTAAGGTTGATATGCTACAAGTATCTGATATTTTCGTTGATAGCATTAATTTTCAGGCCTTGGAATATCCGTTAACAAAGGAAATTTTTATTTGCACTAAGCCGCACTAATCTAATAAGGTCATGTATAATTAACCCTGCAAGAAAAGAAAATTTAGTGTAAGAAAATAGTAAACAAAAGTTTTTTAGGTTCCAAGTCTTTGAACGATTGCTGCAACACATTGCGAATGTGCTTCACTCAGCCACAGGGTTTCTGGTTGAACTTTCCATGCTGTGAGTTTTTTACACAACCCGGCGTAACTTAGCTTCTTCTCACCATCCTCATAGAGGGTCTTCTGCAAGGCAAGTGCCTTATTGAATACGACGCGGCATGACCCAGAGAAGCGATGCATAGCGTGCACATTCGGTGGCTATTGGATCACAGCATCTCCTGGGGGTCTACGTCGATTGACCAGCGCACCTGGCGAGATTGCGGTAGCTCGTCGATGAGCTTAATGCATGCCTCCAGCCATTGATGCAGTGGTTGCCGATGAGAGGATTGGATCAGCAGATGGGCCCTGGTTTTGCCAGCCCTACGTTCCATTGGGGCAGGTACAGGACCCCAGAACTCAATATTTGCTGCCCCGTCTATTTTTAGCCCAGCTTCTAATATTTGATTAAGAAAACGTTCTGGGTGTTCTGCCTTAGTTGCTTCGGCACGAATTAACACCTGATGAGAGTAGGGTGGCAGGAGGGCGTTACGGCGCTCTTGTAGCGCCACTTCGGAAAAGGCATCGTAGCCCTTTGTGGTAAGCAGTTGCATCAGTGGATGATCTGGATGCCGTGTTTGAATCAAGACTTTGCCGGGACGCTCTGCCCGTCCGGCTCTTCCTGACACCTGTAAGATCAACTGTGCCATACGCTCTGAGGCGCGGAAATCTGCTCCGAACAGTCCCTGATCAACATCCAAAATAGCCACTAGAGTAACCGCTGGAAAGTGGTGACCCTTCGCTAACATTTGAGTACCTAATAGTATCGGATAGACGCCTGCCTTGATCTGCGCTAGCAATTTTTCGAGAGACCCCTTGCGGCTAGTGGAGTCTCGGTCGATACGGGCCAACGGAGTGTCAGGAAAGATCTGTTGCAGGCTCTCCTCTACGCGCTCAGTGCCCTGGCCGATGGGGCGCAGATCTGGACTGCCGCAAGAGGGGCACTGTTGCGGTACTCGCTGTTGGTGACCGCAGTGATGGCACCACAACAGATTTTGTTGGCGGTGGTGAGTCATGCGTGCATCACAACGAGGGCAGTCTGTCAGCCAACCACAGGCGTGGCAGGTCAGCATTGGGGCGTAGCCTCGACGGTTGAGGAACAGCATAGCCTGCTCCCCGGCAGCAAGGGTCAGGGATTGCTGCGCACGTACGAGAGAGAGGTCTCGGGCGGAATAGCGAAAACCCTCCTGTTGTTTATAAGAGAGGTCATGCTCCTCATCGACAATGATCAGCCCAAGTTTAGGAAGAGGGCTGAAAATGGCGGATCTGGTGCCAATCAGAACCTGTTGATCGGCACAGCGCATTGACTGCCAGATTCTTTCCCGTTCCCCATCAGCTAATCCTGAGTGTAAAACGGCAACTTTATCTCCCATCCGTTCGCGGAATCTCTGTAAAAGCTGTGGTGTAAGGCCTATTTCTGGAGCCAGTAGAAGAGCCTGTTGGCCGCGTGCCACTACCGCTTCGACCAAGTGTAAGTAGACCTCCGTTTTTCCGCTACCAGTTACGCCATTGAGAAGAAATGGACGGAATGTCCCTAAATAGTGTGAAACCTTATCCACTGCCTGTTGCTGGTGTGGATTGAGTGGGTGTCCCTCTTTTTCTTTTGGTGGGGCTGTGGGTGTTTCCGGTTGGGTTTGCAGATCACAGGGTTCGATCCACCCCTTCTTCATGAGGCTACGCACTACTGCTGGAGTTATTGCATGCTCCTCTTTCAATGCTATTTTGCTCAAGCCTGCTGAGTTTTTCATCAGTGTCTGGATTAGTGCAACTTGTTTTGGTGCCCGTCCCAGGGTGTTAAGATCAACTGCTTTGCCAGCTTGAGTTAGACGCAGCCCAGCGGGTTTTGCCATTCTCAGGGTACGCCATTTTCGCAGATTGCTGGGAAGTGCTTGAAAGATCACATCACCAAAGGGGTGTTGATAGTAATCTGCTGCCCAGCGCAGTAGCCGAATGTCGGCCTCAAGCAGAAGCGGCTGGGCATCGAGTTGCCGCTTGGCTCTTTTTAGCTTGCTCGGAGGGAGCGTGCTCTGCTCAGAAATTGAGAGCAGAATACCGATGCGATTACTCTTGCCAAATGGCACTTCGAAGCGACATCCAGGAACAGGCGAGGTGAGTAGCTCTGCGGGTGGCAGATAGTCAAAGCAGGTTCGAAATGGCCCAGATAGTGCAATATGAAGAATAGGACCTGAAACCATGGAGAGAACTCTATCACGGTTGTCTCTGTTTGGTGTCATAATCCTAAAAAAATCAGTTGGCCACGCCATTCTGTGAGTGATGTTACTTTTCCACAACAGGTGTGGATAACTTTGTGGATGGTTTTAGTATACATCTCTCAAGGCCTTGTCTTTTCAGTAATCTTGTTAGTTTGACTGATTTTTCACCAGTTAGACTAATTCTATATTTTACAGTTGCTTATTTAGTATTAGGAGGTGCTAATACTAATTAAAGTAGTAAATGGGGCTATGTTGTTATGTGGCATTGGAAAATTGTGAATAAAACGATGTTGGTCAATGGTTAAGGCTAGGATAACCTATGATTCTAA
>JARRQF010000278.1:0-5210 GCA_037382065.1 Candidatus Thiodiazotropha sp.
GACTGTCGTTTTCGCTTGCGGAGTCTGTGTCATCCAATCATTCACTTGATTGTTACGGACGTTGAAGCAAGAAGCCTCGCCCAAAGCAACTTGTTGCGGCGGGCGGGGAGTAGTCACCATACGGGAAATTGGGAGATATCTATATAGAAATTGGAGACAACAAAAAGGCTACCGCTGCCATAAAACGTGCAGCCAAAATTGCAGATTTAGGTGGTGACTTACCTGAATAATGATTGTTAGTAGGGAACAGTATTCGTAGTTCATGTTGGCGTCGCGCCACTAACAGGATAATCAGAAATAGTATATTTGAGGGCGCTTAAGGACGGCGGCAAGATGTGTATGTACTACGTCCATACCATCTTGGCAGGGAGATCGCTGCCGCTCTCCCGTGCACCCCTCTGGGCCGCTCTAGGCTTCCCTTGGTTCCTTCGGAACACTGCGATCAGGCAAGAGCTGAGGTGGCGCTTTCACGGCATCGAGCCAAGGGCCTTCGAGCCCCTGACAACCCTGACCAAGGCCCATATCCATAGCCCCCTGGACCCCTCGGCTCGCCGCCCGACAAAACGCGATATGTACGGAATAGCGCTGTACAAATAGCGAGGTGAGTGCTATTGTAATATGAGCACATTGTATTGAGATAAAGGTGGC
Source organism: Candidatus Thiodiazotropha sp. (assembly GCA_037382065.1). Classification (GTDB taxonomy): domain Bacteria; phylum Pseudomonadota; class Gammaproteobacteria; order Chromatiales; family Chromatiaceae; genus Thiodiazotropha. The sequence goes on from JARRQF010000278.1 coordinate 649, forward strand.
GAATATGACCACATCACGCATAGACATGCGCATTGACGACGAGATCAAGGCGGCGGCGGAAAAGGCGGCGGCGCTTTCAGGCACGAAGAGCCTGACGGAGTATATCGTGCGGCTGATCGAAAAGGATGCCCGGCGGGTCATTCACGAGCACGAATCCATCGTGATCAAGGACGATGTGTTCGACCGTTTTATGAGCGCTTGCGAGGCCGCCGATGCGCCCAATCAGAAGCTGCGGGATGCAAGGGATTATGCGAAAGAGCGCGGTATCAGGTGACCCCGGAAGCGCGTTTTACAGAGCTTGATAAAACCAGGCATGACCGCACCTCGTTCAAGTGCGGGATTCAGAAACTGAATCATTTTATCCGGCGCTCTGCTGCCCGGCACCGCGAGGCCGGTGTCAGCAAGACCATGGTCTTGCCCGCCAAAGCGCCCACGGGTGAGAAGGCCGGTATCTGCGCTTATTACACCCTTTCCCATACCCAGATCGAGCGGGAGACCCTGCCGTCGGCTTTGGCCAAGAAACTCCCCCGATACCCCGTGCCGGTCATGCTGATTGCACAACTGGCCGTGCATAATGACGCCCAAGGGCAGGGGCTGGGCAAGGTCACTCTGATCCGGGCGCTCCGGCATTGCCTTGAGATCAATGCACACCTGCCGTCATATGCCGTCGTCGTGGATGCGCTGGATGAGGGCGTGCAGGGCTTCTACGAGCAATACGGCTTCCACGAGCTTGACCGCCATAACGACCATATCCGCCTCTACCTGCCCATGAAAACCGTGGCGGAGTTGTTTTCCTAAGATAGCAGGTTGGTTATTAGCCCTAGCGCCGACTGGATGCCGTCAGCGTTTCACGGGCCAAGTGCTGATTTAATTATTTGTCTGCTTAGTGGCCTTTGCTAAGATCACAGAAGGACCAGAAGCTATCAGAAGAACAAGCGTGTATGGATAACCGAAAATATATTAAACACAAGATAACAGAACTCGAAGTCATCTACGCAAATGCCGGAGATGATTGCGCTATTCTTGAGGAACTTGAGGAAGAGCTGAGTCACAGATCAACGCAACGTGCCCGAAAACTTCTCAAAAACATCCAAAATAGCCTTAATGGCGACCAAGACCTGGAGACGTCAAAAGATAAGGTTCCCTTGCCGGATAGACCTAAAACGATTTCCACGCCTTCAGTTTCTCCAGCCAATGATCATCCACCAGAAAGTAACAGCGGCGACAAGCCGATAGATTGGGATGAGCTATTATCATCAAGCTCTGATGTGCTACCGAATTTTGGTGATGAAGCGTTAGAGGAAAAAACGCTTGAAAATAGGCCGGATGATATTCTCGATACATGGACTGCCTTGGAAGCGCTTTCTCCGCAGTCTTACAAAAAGCCGGCTGATCTTGTTATTGGAAGAGGCTCAGTAGCTTACTTAAAGCTAGGTCAGGAACCCTGGATTCGGGGTGAAAAATCTATCCGGAATTGCAATCTCTATTATCTTGTTTACCTCGGTTCAGTTGATCTGGAAAAAGCGACCACGCGATTACTGAGCGTTTATCAGGATAAGCGTATCGAGCGTCCACAGGCCAAGGGTGTGGCTGTGCTCGGTGTTATCCTGCTTGATAAGAATGGTGTTCCCGTTCCCGATACAGGACTGGCGGTATCGAGTTTTGGCTGGGCCTATATGATGGCCATGAAAGGCAAGCTGAGTGAGCTTAAATATTGGGAAGTCGCTGAAAAGGCACTTAAGGAAGAGTTAGAGAAAATCATCTATCAGCAAAATGAAGAGGGTCAGGTTTTGCCGTTTTCCCTTGACAAGGCTAAGCAGGCGTTTAACTGGCTTTTAAAAAACTGTGATCTTCAGCCAGATGAATGTAGTGCTCCGAGTTTTTCTATTCGCCTATATCAGCCTTTTAGTAAAGGTGAGCCTGAAGCGCCGCTTTTAAACAGCTTCTTCCTTGATGACCTGCAACGCGCCAAACAGGCAGTCGTTGCAGGAAAATGCGGTGATGCGCTCTCCCTTTATTTGGGAATAACAAAGCCTAAAATCAAACATGATGTGCTTGAGGACAAAGCGCATATCGAAAGGGCACTTGAGCCGAAAAACATGCCGCTTGCCCGCTGGCCGGGGAAGGGGCGTCATTCACTCGTTCTACTCCAGCAAACTGCGGTCAATCTGGCCGTACAGGAGTTGGAAAATGAAGGGCTTTTCTCTGTAAACGGTCCGCCCGGCACAGGAAAGACGACACTTTTACGTGATGTGGTGTCTGCCGTACTTGTTAAAAGAGCAAAAGCCTTATTCAAGTTTAAAGACGCAGAAGATGCATTCGAGCATTCAGGGAAGATGAGGCTCGGCAATAGCTTTATTCACCTTTACAAACTCGATGATTCACTATGCGGCCATGAAATGCTGGTAGCCTCGTCCAACAACAAGGCGGTAGAGAATATCAGCAAAGAACTGCCCCGCAGATCACAAATCGCTGAAGACATCGAAGAACTCAATTATTTCAAAACTTTGAGTGATGCCCTGGCAGGTGAGGGCGAGGATGCTGAAACCTGGGGGATTATTGCTGCTGTCTTGGGAAACTCAAAAAACCGGGGAGCCTTTATCAAGAAAGCTTGGTGGGATGATAATTCTGCTTTGCAGAAATACTTCAAATATATCACCGGGCAACTGAATTTCGAAGTTGATGAAAACGGCGAAGATATTATTCCGAAAATCATCGAAGAATGTGAGCCGCCAGAAAATGTAAATAAAGCGAAGGTACAATGGGAAAAGGCTCGGCAGGAGTTCAATGAAGCACTTAAAGCAGCCGAGGAAATGACGGCTTTGGCGCAACGTGCTTACGAGAATTATCACGTAGTAAGCAAGCTTAAAATTGAAATTTCAACGATTCAGTCCAGGCAAGCCGAACTGCAGGAAGCTATTGAGCAAGAACGAGCTAAGGAAGATGATCTTAAACCTGATTTACTAAAAAGAGAGGTAGAACTCCAGGAAAAGAAGGATGAAAAAAGTCTATCGCTATCTCAAAAGCCCGGTTTCTTTAAACGTTTCTTTGCCCGTTCTCAGTGGAAGGCATGGAAAGCTGATCACCAGCTTATCTTGTCAAAACTCGTAGAATGCAGACAAAGCTATAATGAAGTGCTTGTCAGGGCACAAGATGCGGCACAAAGAATTATAGCGCTAGAATCTGATCATTCAAAATGTAAGGTGCAAGAAAGTGCGCTTGAAGAGAAGTTAACCAGAGCACTTTCCAAGCTTGAAAAATACGCCGGTATTTGCGGTGGTAAGCTTGTAACATTTGATCTATGGCTTTCAATCCATGAAGACCAGCAAAAGTTCACACCAAACTTTACAGATAAAGCGCAGCGGCTGAGAGATGACGTATTTATTGCCGCTATCAAGCTCCATAAAGCCTTTATCGATGCTTCAGGTAAAAAGCTACGTCAAAATATGGCAGCATATTTTGCGTGTCTGGGCGGCGGGTCACTACCGCAGGATAAGCAGCATTTGCTTCCACATCTTTGGTCGAGCGCTTTTCTGGTTGTACCTGTCATGTCCACGACGTTCGCTTCCGTAGGTCGAATGCTCAAAAGTTTGCCAAAAGAGAGCCTTGGCTGGTTGCTGATTGATGAAGCCGGGCAAGCATCACCGCAAGAAGCTGTAGGCGCGATCTATAGGGCCAGGCGCGTTATGAGCGTTGGTGATCCTTTGCAGATTGAGCCTGTAGTAACCCTTCCTTCCTCTATTATTGAAGGTATTTCTAAACATATAGGTGTTGATCCAACTGAATGGACAGCTCCCGATGCTTCTGTTCAGTCGCTTTCGGATAATGCCAATATTTACGGCACGACCATACCGAGGGACTTAAGTGAAATCAGAATAGGAACGCCCCTGCTTGTGCATCGCCGCTGTGAAGACCCTATGTTTTCTATTTCTAATAAGCTTGCATATAGCGGTTTAATGGTTCAAGCCACAGCGCCGAAACAATCAGAAATTACTGAGTTTTTTGGTCGTCAGACGGCATGGTTTGATGTGAGAGGAAGAGCAGAAGAAAAATGGTGCCCTGAAGAAGGCGACCACGTTAGCAAAATGCTGCTAGGAGCGAGTGAGCATTTTGGGGGTGATCCAGATATTTTTGTGATAACGCCGTTCAGAATCGTGGCTGAAAGAATGCGAAGACGAATGGGGCGCGAAAAGGAACGGCTTTCGAGTTTCGGGATATCAGATCCAGACGACTGGATTTGGAATAATATAGGCACTGTGCATACGTTTCAGGGTAAGGAGGCAAAAGCCGTTATCCTTATCTTAGGTGCTCCAAGTCCTATGCAAAACGGGGCCAGAAGCTGGGCGACAAGCAATGTCAATCTACTCAACGTTGCTGTATCAAGAGCCAAGCAGAATTTCTATATTGTCGGTAACAAAGAATTATGGAGCGGTCTCGGCAATATGAAACTGGTTGCTCAGCACATAGCATGAAAGAAAAACCATACGATTTTCATTCCTGATTCTAACTCTTGCTCAAGTTAAGCGTGTGGAATAACTTTACATTATGCCTATACTTAGTAT
>JARRQF010000279.1:0-2620 GCA_037382065.1 Candidatus Thiodiazotropha sp.
CATCCGCGTTGTTGCGCGCCTTGGAAAGGGAGAAGCCATTCCCGGCGGCACGCGCCTAGCGGCTAACCGCTTAGCGTCACGCTATCATCGTCAATTTGTATGAAGCACCACACTAGGCCGGTTTGAGCCCTCATAATCCATTACTTTATCAAGAGACTATTCGCCATGTATGCCGTAATCAAGCGACCGATGATGCCACTGCCACTAACCTTGCCGCTGAAGATTTTTCCAGGTAAGGCTCATGGTTTAATATTGAGTTCTCTTCTTAATAGGGTATTCCGGGTTCAGCGAGAAGAGGGAGAGCTCGATTTTCTGGAGGGAAGGGTGGTTTGTATCAAGGTTAGTGATGCTGGTCTTCTATACTCCTTGACGGTTAAAAATGGTCGCCTCGCAGAGGCTGGGGGTAGAGCGGCGGAGTTGACCATTAGTGGAACTGTGTATGACTATATGCTGTTGATTACGGAGAGAGAGGACCCCGATACCCTGTTTTTTCAGCGCCATTTGATCATGGACGGTGATACGAGTCTGGGTGTGCATTTGAAAAATATGTTGGCAGCAGTGGATTTTGAGGAGTTAACCATCCCAAAGGAGTTGCGTTCTTTTATTGCGAGTGGTCTTCGGCTCTACGAGCGTCTGCTCTGATTATCCTAATAGCTGACCTCTGGTAACGCCTTAACCAGAGTAGGTTTATTGCGCAGTTTTGTCAGCAGTTCTTGGGTCTGCTCTGTTGCCGCGCTGCACCAAAACGTTTCGCTGCCGGCTGAGGGCTCTTTGCTAAGCAGGTTCTGATCAGCCAAACGTCTGTAAAGTTGCCTTGCGACGGCCGGTCCGGTATCAATAATGGAGATATCCGTGCCAGCGATATTTTCGATGGTTGCTCTGAGAAAAGGGTAGTGGGTACATCCCAGAACAAGCGTGTCGGCTCCCGCTTCAAGAATCGGTTCTAACTGTTGTTTCACCAACTTATGTGTTTCTTGGTGGTCATGGCCGTTGTGTTCAATGGCTTCTACCCATCCATGGCAAGGACAGAAGATGATTTCGGCTCCGTTAGCATGTTGACGCAGTAGGGCTTGGAATTTACGGCTTGTTAATGTGCCTTGTGTGGCTAGTACACCAATCAGTCCGCTTCGGCTTTGTCTGATAGCCGGTTTAACCCCAGGCTCCATGCCAATAATAGGTAAGGTATAAGTTTGGCGGAGATGGCCTACTGCTACTGCTGTTGCTGTATTACAGGCAATCACGATTGCCTTGACCTCTTGTCCGAGCAAAAATTCCGAAATAGTCTGGCTACGCTTGAGAATATAGTCATAGTGTTTGTTTCCGTAGGGTAGATGTCCTCTATCAGAGACATAAATAAGATTCTCAAGTGGAAGCAATTTACGAATATGTTCAAGTACCGATAGTCCACCTATTCCTGAATCAAAAATGCCTATGGGATGATCAGATGACATTACCAGCCTCATTTTTGAGTAGCCTTTCGATTTCTTGTTCCAGCAGAAAAAAGTCTTTGTTTAGACGATCTTGGTCGCCAGATTTACAGGTAGCTTCAAATTGTTTGATCACAGAGTTCAGGGCCGGGACGCCACATGAAGAGGTGGATCCATGGACTTTATGTGCAATCTCGGATAGTTTGAGCCAGTCTGAAACATCGATATACTTTTTGATACTGATGAGTTGTTGAGGTAACTCTGCGCAGAGTTGACGAAACATCTCATTGGCCAACTGTTGGTCGCCACCAGTAATTGCGAGCAGTTTATTGGTATCTCTAATGGGCAGATTTTCTGGTGATGTGCTTTCATTCTGTGTGTTTGTCATATCTGATTCAGGAGATGGGAATGTTGGGTTACTACTGAATAGGTTTTTGATTATCGACCACATTTGAGGTTCATCAATAGGTTTTAGAAGATAGCCGTCCATACCGGATTCAGTAATCTGGTTTCTTGTTGCAGGTACGGCATCAGCAGTTAATGCAATAATTGGAGTATGTGTTACGCCATTTTCATTTTGTCGGATAATCTCTGCTGCCTCGGTGCCTTTCATCTTAGGCATATGAATATCCATTAGTATCAGGTCGAAACGGTGGTTCTGTGTTTTTGCAATAGCACTGAGTCCATCGGTTGCCTCTGTTACAATAGCGCCTTTGCTTCTCATTAAGGTGCTGATAAGTTTGAGATTGATGTCATTATCGTCAACTACCAGGATGCTGTAGTTTTCAAGGTATGGCTGTGAACTGACGCTTTGCTCTCGTAGTAGATATTCCGGCTGTCTAGTATTAATGGCGAAGATAGTATGCAGCGTATCTTCAAGTTTATCTGCAGTGAAGGGTTTGGAAAGATACTTATCGCTACTAAGTGATTGGAATTTTTCGATGATGGTTCTTTCTGATGCGCTGACAAAGGTTAGTAGTGGTATCTTGCTCTTTGATTTTAGACGTTGTATTTCAAATTCGGCAACCCCGGATATGATTTCACTATGCGTAAATCCCATTACAATCAAATCGATATCTGGTGCATGGCTAACAGGAAATTGTCCATCAAGTACTTCAATGCCATAGGACTCCAAAGAGTGTTTCAATGAAAGAAAGGAGAGTCTGTGGTTATCAATCAATATGGCTCGTTTA
>JARRQF010000279.1:2635-7835 GCA_037382065.1 Candidatus Thiodiazotropha sp.
GAATGATGTGGTTTGATAAGAGGAATTGAGACAATAAAATTAGCTCCTTTGCCAAGATTACTGAAAAGCTCAATGTCTCCGTTCATGGATTGGGCTAATTTCTTGCAGATACTCAGCCCAAGCCCGGTGCCACCGTACATGCGGCTGGTTGATGAGTCTGCTTGTTGAAATGACTCGAAAAGCATCTGCTGTGCTTTGTTATCAATACCGATACCTGTGTCTGATATTGAAAATTTTAATACACATCGACTCTTTGTCTCAGAGTCAATCATCACGCGAATGACGACATCCCCCTCATGAGTGAATTTAATGGCATTGCTGATTAAGTTTACTAATATTTGCCTAATGCGTGGTTCGTCACCAATTAGTGTTTTTGGTACATCTGAGTAGATTAAAAGCGCAAGTTCCAGACCTTTATCGTGAGCAGATGGAGATAATAAGACAGTTGGTTCCTCAAAGCACTCTCGAATATTAAAGGGCGCGGTTTCCGGTTCTAGTTTACCGTACTCAAGCTTTGAGTAATCCAATATTTCATTAATGATGTCTAGTAGGTTGATCGCGGATTTTGAAATGGTACTAACAAGGTCTCTCTGCTGCTGGGATAAATCAGTTTTTAGTAAAAGATTAGTAAAACCTAGCACACCATTCATGGGGGTTCTAATTTCATGACTCATATTGGCAAGGAATTCAGACTTTGCTTTACTCGCCGAAAGTGCTCGTTTTTTGGCTAGGTCAAGCTCGACATTTTGAATTTCGATCGCTTCCATCGTCTCGGTGAGTTCCGCCGTTGCCTGATCGATCTTCTGCTGCATCGTCTCATGAGACCGAAGAATGCGGCTTGTCATAGCGTTGAATCCCTCTTCAAGACTGCGGATTTCACCTTTAGAAACCTCAGGAACCCGAGTTGAGAGATCACCGTCTCGCATGCGTGAAACGGCTTGAGTCAATCTGGCAATAGGATTGATTACTGATCTACTAAGCGCTAGGGAGAAAATGGCTGTCGTAACCAGTCCAAAAAATAACATGATAATCGTGTTTGTAATAATGTTATTTTTATTCTGATTAAGCTTGGTTTTACTAAGTGTCAGAATAATCCTTCCCATGTTCTCATTATTTGAAATATCGTCACTCTTAGACTGATCAGGATAGTCGGCTATTTTAAGGTCTTCAATAAGATAAATTGCCGGTGCACTGAATTTTTCAAGGTCATCGCTATTTTTATCTTCAGTTTTGACCATATGAGATAACAGTGCACCTGATGCATCGAAAACCTTGATACTATGTACGTCATTCTGGAGAAAGACCGGCCTGAGGCTCATTTCTAGAATCGATCTGTCTCGAGTGAAAATTCCATAGACGCTGATTGCCGCCGTTTGATCAGCGATGGATTGACCTCGCTCATTGAAAAGCTCATTTAGGCGATACAATTGAGTATTGATCAGATAGATGGTGAGCATTAAGGCAAGAATTAACGCAGGCAATATCCCGATCATCAATGCTTGGAATTTTAATGATCGTAGTTTATTCAGAATCATATCGTAAACGGTCCAGAATCATCTCTTTTAATTTTGTTTCAGACTTGATAGGGAAGTCCAGTGAACGTGCTACATCTTTATTAAACATCACTGAAAAATATTCTTCCATCTGTTGTCTTTTGGGTGTCGGATTTAATGAGAAAAATGTAACAATATTATCTCTTACCTGATAGGCTATGTCCTTTGGTGAGGAGTAAATGGCGGCTAGAGCGCCAGCTCTGACATAGGCAGAGGAAAAACCGATGAGTGGAATCCTTTTCCGGTAAGCGGATAGTAGAATGTTTGAGACAGTCGAATTGTTATGAATATCGGTGTCAGGTAAGGCTAGAAATATATCTATATTACCTAATAGAATATTGAGTGAATTGCCAATGTTTTGTGATGGGTCGACAGCTTCCAAAATAAGTGATAGCTCCAATTTTTTTGCTGATTTATCTAGCTCCGAAGCTAAAAATTTATCCTTGATGTTAATGAGTGAGCCAATGATCTTAAATCTGTCAGATAGGACTTTGATAAGAAGGAGGCTTCGTTCAATCGGCTGATTGAGATAGAGATAATGATGTTGTGGTTTGTCATTTGATGATTTTTCAATTAATTTATTGTCTTTTGGTATTAGTGCTGAAAAGGTCGTTGTGTCAGTAATGTGCTTTTGTGAAAATAGAGCCGCTTGTGTACCCAAGGTTATAACCAATCGATAGTTTTTATGTTGCTGCTTATCGTAGGAAGAGACCTGAACAATATCAAAATTGCTATTCTTGCATGACAGCCCCTTATCGCGACAACTCTTGATCGTTGAATTGGTTATCGTTGTGGCAACGTCAAGGTAGACATCGCCATTGTCACTGAGAAGTATCAGAATGTTTCCTTGGTTTTCTTCTCCGGTGGAGATTTCTGATATTAGTGATAGGAGAGAGAAAATAAGGAAACTCCAGATAAAGCAAGACTTTCTGTCTGGACTTTTAGTGGCTATTAGGGTAATAGGGTGCGTGCCACACTCACTGTGCGTGATGTTTGTGTCATTATATTTATCAGTGCCTATCATGAGGTGTTTTGGCTAGTAAGTTAGTGTAGCCTGTAAATAGGCTCGCTTTTTCCAAATATTATGCTCATTGATAGCGTCGTTATGGTAAAAGTCGTAATTTTCCTTATGCAGGTTTTGTAAGATCAACGCGAAATTGAGCGTTGATTTCTGAAGGGATATTTTTTTATTAATTTTGATATCCATGCGACTGAAGTTTGGAACCTCATCACCTTGTCCTGGCCACTCCATATCGTCGGTAAAGTAGTATGCGGTACTCAAGGTGATGCCATCCTTAAATGTGTGGCTGGCAAGCAGGCTGAATGTCTTATTAGGTATTTTTTTATCAGCATTTTTTCGATAACTGTAATCGCCATCTTTTAAGCGTTTTATTTCATTACCGCTAACATTAAGATAGCTGAAACCAAAAAATAGCATGTCATTTTTTGTGGGTCTGAAGTCAAGTTCAAATTCAAACCCATTGACTGTAACTACTCCGAAATTTGTATAGGTAAAGGCACCCTGTTGATAAAAGTTATTGAATTCATTGAGAACTGCTAAGTTGAATGGGTCGGTAATGCCTCTATTAGGATCAGGGAAATCGAAATTTCCATACTGATCTATGATGTCACTGTACTCTTCATGAAATATGCAAAAGTCAAAAATCAGCCCGAGATCCATCATATGGCCAAAATAGCCCGCTTCAAGGCGATCGATACGTTGTGGATCGAGTTTCTGGGTATTAATTATCCAGGTGTTCAAGGGATCATCAGATGAGCCAAGGTAGATGGGCAGATCTACATTGTCTTCGTATATGGTTGGCATTCGATAGGCTCTTGAACCACTGATTCTTACTGTATTCGCAGGAGTCAGGTGGTAGTTGATTCCAAATCGTGGAGAAATAACATGTTTTTTTCCTTCGAATTTCTCAACCATCGCACCCGTGTTTACTACGATATTTTGTGTGGCATACCACTCGCTGTTAAAAAATAGTCGAATAAGATCTCTGGATATTGGTTTGTCGTTTTGGAATAGCCAGCGACTCTCTCCCCTGTCCTGTCGTGCACCCGCACCCCAGACAATTCTCAGGTGATCCAGCGGTTTTAACGTATGCTCAAGCTCGAGATCGTATCGATGTGATTTGAGGCCGATCCATGAAAAGAGAAGCGGGGCGTCGGTCATATTCATTGCTTGCAGAAAAGCATCGAAGTCATAGGCTCCACCGGATAGCAGTCCAGCAAAATAATCGGTTCGGAGAGATTCGTCGATATTTTGTAACTCTTCATTAGCGATGATTAATTCAGAAAGCTTAGCCGTTTGATAGAGGTCATTAACTTTATAGTAGTTATGGTAAAACTGAATATTTATGCTGTTTTCGGGGGAGAGAACACGGTTCCACTCGATGGATTGATAGTTATATTGGGTGTTTACCTCTCGGTCTTCTTGTAGAAATCCGGGATGACCTTCGTTATAATCTCCATTCACCACGCCTAGCACTGTTCTAAGGGTATTATCCTGTTCGATATGATAGTCGCTGTCGAACTTTAGCCATCGCGCTCTGGTCGTATCGTCGCGATGATCAAACCCTTCATCCTTGTTGTAGCTGGTTGATATTCGATAATCTAAATTTCCCTGTTTAGCAGCATGGGCCGCTTCAATGTAGCGCGTTCTGCCATAACCGGTGGTTGTGGATATCTTGGTGCCAAGAAGTTCTGCCGGGTGATCTGTAACAATGTTAATGACCCCGGCATATGAGTTCGATCCATAGGCAGCTGCGTTAGGACCACGTATCACTTCAATTCTCAAAATCTCATCTAAACTGAGTGAAATTTCGGACCAGGGTATCCCACCGTAAACTGGGTCATAGATCGATCGTCCATCGATTAATACCTGCATATCTCTCGCATATTCGTCTGCGTGTCCATGATAGGTGACGGTTGCACGTGAACCAGAGTAAAAACCAATGGTAAAGCCTGGTACAAGTCTGAGTAGGTCTGGAATATTTAACGCCGCACTTGCCTGAATCATCTTCTTGTCAATCACGGTCATGGCGGTCGGTGTGTCGGCCTGGGATTGGAAGAGTCGTGAAGCTGAGAGTACCACTGGAAGATCATCGTAAAAATAACTCTCTGAAACGGAGTATAGACTATCGTCACCATACAGGTTCGATGGTGAAGCGAGCGTAGATAACAGAATAATCAGTGTGGCGTGAATTCTGTGGTGTTCCCGATTGAGCATGCAATTGCCTTGTATTTACCCTTGATCAGAGCGTTCACCGGATTACATCACATATGTGCTTAATCAGCTTTCATGTGATAAATCCCACCAGGAGAATATGTTTTCTTGGGGTATGTTATAACAAAAAAATCAAACACAATCAGGCACAATTTTGTGTGCAAAATATCCTCTGAATAGATAGAATCTAGTGTGGTGCTTCATACAAATTGACGATGATAGCGTGACGCTAAGCGGTTAGCCGCTAGGCGCGGGCCGCCGGGAATGGCTTCTCCCTTTCCAAGGCGCGCAATAACGCGGATGACCGCTTAGCGTCTCGCCCGAAGGGAAGCCTGCTCAGGCCAGGATACTGCGTTGCAATGCTTGAAAAGGGCGAGCCATTCCCTGCGCATTGCGCCTTGTCTCCTGGCCT
>JARRQF010000280.1:0-11658 GCA_037382065.1 Candidatus Thiodiazotropha sp.
CATCCGCGTTGTTGCGCGCCTTGGAAAGGGAGAAGCCATTCCCGGCGGCACGCGCCTAGCGGCTAACCGCTTAGCGTCACGCTATCATCGTCAATTTGTATGAAGCACCACACTAGTAACAGGTTTCTGATTTTGAAGAAAATAGCTTCGATGGTTATGGTCACCACTGGGTGAATCACGCTATAACGTGAATGGCACGCTTGTGGCGGCACATGGATGTGCAGGAGCGACCCTTTCCCTGTACCACCACAAGCGCACTCTTCATGCTGTTTAACTGATCTTTTTAGGTTAAACTGCGCTCTTTCTGGAGAATAAACAATTTTCCAAATTCCAATTAACAGCGAGAGAACAATGAGTGAAAAAATTACCGATTCCGGTTTGAAGTTTGAAAACTTAGTCGAGGGCGAAGGCGAATTGGCGCAGGCCGGTATGAAGGTTAGTGTCCACTATACAGGATGGTTAGTGAATGGCGATAAGTTTGACTCTTCACTTGATCGTAATCAGCCTTTCGATTTCACTTTGGGAAAGGGCATGGTGATTCGCGGTTGGGATGAGGGAGTTGCTGGGATGAAAGTTGGAGGCAAGCGTAAGCTGACCATACCACCACAGCTTGGTTATGGTGCCCAAGGTGCTGGTGGGGTGATTCCACCAAATGCGACCCTGGTGTTTGACGTGGAATTGCTCGCTGTTTCGCAATGAGTCTGTTGCCCCATGCGTTTCTTATCAGTGGCCAGGTGAGTCAGGTATTGGCCGAAGATTTGGGCGACGGGGACCTTACCGCCTCTCTCTTGGATCAGAATGCGGTCACCCAAGCCAAGATTATTTGTCGCGAAGCTGCGGTACTTTGCGGTGTTGCCTGGGCTGAGGAGGTCTATCGTCAGCTTGATCCAGCGATTGAGATTGAATGGCTTGCCTGTGATGGGGATGCCATTCTGGTGGATCAGGTCATCTGTCGCCTGAAAGGGAATACTCGTGCACTGCTGAGTGGTGAACGAAGCGCTCTGAACTATCTGCAAACTCTCTCTGCAACAGCGACTGTGGCGCGTTGCTATGCCAATGCTGTGGAGAACACTAATGTGCGAATTCTGGATACGCGAAAGACTCTGCCTGGTCTGCGCCTGCAGCAAAAGTATGCAGTGAGTTGTGGGGGTGGACACAATCACAGAGTGGGCCTGTATGATGCTGTGTTAATCAAAGAGAACCACATTCGTGCTGCGGGGTCTATTAGCGCCGCTTTGGAGAGAGCTGCTGAGCTTGTGCCTGATGGGGTTAGTATTGAAATAGAGGTGGAATCTCTGGATGAGTTGCAACAAGCCTTGAAAGCTGGAGCTCAGCGGATATTGCTCGATAATTTTGAACTCAATCTATTGCGTGAAGCCGTTAAAATCAATGCTGGCAGGGCAAGGTTGGAGGCTTCAGGCGGGGTTAATTTGCTGACTGTGCGAGAGATCGCAGAAACTGGCGTAGACGATATTTCAGTCGGAGCTCTGACCAAGGATGTGAGGGCAGTTGACCTCTCTATGCTATTTTATTGCTAATCAGACCATAACTAATTCGCTAATATCATCCTAAAAAGATCAGTTGGACGGCGTGAAGCAGTCAACTGATTTTTTAGTTGATTGTTACGGACGTTGAACCTAAAAAAATCAGTTGACCGCTCCATTCTAATAGCAAGTTCCTGATTTTGATGAAAATAGTTTCGATGGCCATGGTCACCTACTGGGTGAATCACGCTACAACGTGAATAGCTCACGATCATGCTCGTTCGTCCAGTAGCGTGCCAATAATCTCATCAGCAGTTTGCAGGGTTTTTACTTGAGCTTTTACGTGATTGGCACTCTGCTGCAATTCAACCATTGAGCGAGAGAGGTCTTTGGGGTTTGCTGACTGGGCTTGTTGGGGGCGGGCGATGTCCGTCGCAACTCGCCGCATACTCTGCAGCCCATTATGGATGCCTTGGAGTGCTGATCCTGTGATGGAATTAATGCCCATGAGAAATACACCCGTTTCTTAATAAAATAGAATCTCTCTAACCGGTTAGTTGGCAGCTAAAGCTGATTCTTTAATTGTTTCGTTCATAGAGCTATTATTTTCCACAAAATTGATGAAGCATTTTCCTATGCTGATTTAGCTGTGGCGGGCTGGGAATACAAGTCGAGCTGAACTAATGTGATGCCGGTCAGAGGGGGTGGCCCAATGTCTAAAGCTGGCGCGCCGCAACACCTTTTGGGTATGTAGGCTTCCACCCTTCAGGACTTGGTAGTTACGATCGAATGCATTCTCTGAAACTGTTGTGTCAGGAAAAGGACGAAATTCAGGATAGCCGTGCAAGGTGTTGCTGCACCACTCCCAGGCACGACCGGTATTCGTGAGAACGCCACTCCGAGCCGCCATCTCCCACTGATATTCATGTTGTAAAATAGCACCGCTAAAATCACCTCCCTGTTTGGCTGTCCAGGAAGCGAAGGCTTGTGCCTCATACAAATTAATACCAGTAACCGGTTCATCAGGAGGCAGATGGGAGGGGCCGTTAAGAGCCACTTCATACCAGTCTCCCTTAATATCTTGACGCCAGTACTCAGGGTGACGGGCTTGGTTTTGGCTCTGCCACTCCCAACCAGCTTCGCTCCAGAGCTCCTTATTCGAATAGCCCTCACTCTGCATAAAGCTCAGGAACTGGGCATTGGAGATAGGGGTTAGTGCGATTCGATAACCACTTAACTCGACAGCTTGCGGTGGTAACTCATTATCATAGGCGCGGGGATCGTTTCGTGAGCCGATGCGATAGTGGCCCTGAGAAAGCTCCTTGGTCTCCCAGCCGGGGAGAGTGGGCTGTAATGGCTGTTCACTACGATAATTCTGGTCTTGGTATTGCAGTTGCTCCTGGTTAAGGGTGGTTAACATGTACTCATAGAGCTTTGCCTGTTCTTGCAGCAAAAACCAGGTGAGACGGTCATTTATCATCAATAGGTGGTCAGGAAGTGCACCCTGGTTGGCCAAGCGGCGTAGATGTTCGTCGCGAATCTCCGTACCCCAATTGATCAGATGGTCGGTGGGTGGAAGCTGATCGCACTGCTCTTTTAGGCTGAGTTCGCCGGGAGAGAACAGATGTTTGATGCGTCTACTAAGATCGCTCTCCCCAGTCAACATCTCTCTAAGCCAATAGAGTTCTTGGTATACACCACGTCCAAAGTACCAATTCAATGAAGCCAGTTGAGGATGGAAGCGCTTGGCGCATATCTCATTTGACCGGGATTCGAGAAGATGTCGCTGCATCTCGTGCAAACCACTCATCTGGCTGAGAATGGTTGGTGGGGTCATACTACTGCTCCACAAATTTAAAAATCGGGCAAGTGTACATTGCCTGGCCGGGGGGAATCCAGTGACAAGCTGTCAGTGACTATTCTTAGCTATTGGGTAAATCCGCTATCGCAAGGCGAATGACTCTTTGCCAGGCACTTGGAATTTTCCACCAGCTTAGGTTAAACACAGCCGGTTGGTTTAGGAAGTCCACCATATTTTGTGATGGGTTTCATCGGGCCTGTGAGCCAGAGTTGAAACATGGCCTTTTTATCAGCACCAAGATATTTGGAAAATTTGCGAATGGGTGGCACAACATTGAATTCATCATAATATTCACGTGCTTTGAGTATTTGTTGCCATTTCTCATCAGTCAGTTCGAAATCATCTTCACTAGCCATAGCTTGGGCTATCTCAGGTGTCCAAGCGTTCATATCTGTAAGGTAGCCGTCCCCATCGCGATCTGGGATTTGTGTGCTCATCTGTCCTACTCCTAATTACCAAGTGAAAAGGTTGGTCTTTGTGGGGTGTGAGTCTACTGCTAATTGGGTATGACTTTCTACCTTATATTTTGTCGGGTTAAGTGACATGCTGGGTCAAGCCTGATCTAGTTGTTGGATGAAATCCCTCACATCCGATAGAGGCTGTTGAAAATGGATATGCTGCAGATGATGATCCAGGCGGACATCTACTCCTAGTAGGTTAGCTCCAATAGCTTCGATGGAAGCGGCTGTTGTCGATACCCCTTGCTGAGAGAGATAGTGTTTCAGCGGGGCCTGTTTATGGGTGTTCAGCTGATAAAGCAGTTCGGACTCATCCGCAGCGGAGAGGGGAGTGGGAGGCGTGATGCGGCTGACGTCAAACCAGCGCGCAGAACCAAACCCTCCAATAAAGTAAAACTGCTCGATAGTGAGGCGATAAAAAATAAAATTTAGCTCTTTATGATAGCGGCGTGACTCTGGATAGTAGCGAAAATAGCGTTCTGCTACAGAGGGGGAGTGAATGGGCTCGGCCTTTGCCAGGCAGGTTAGTCGGGCGAGTTGCTGTACATCTTCCTGTCCTGTTTCGTAGAGCATTAGTGAACAGTGTGGGTTTGCATCAAGGTTTTGTGTGTGTTGGGCTAGGTGGGAGATTAAAATGTGTGGATTACCCTTTGAGTCTAGGCAAATAGGAAGGAGTGATCCAAAAGGATAACCTGGAAATTTGACAGAATGAGTAGATAGGAGTCCATGGAAACTTTCTGACAAAAGTTTTTGGATAGCTCGTATCAAGTCATCATGCGAGGCTTTATCGTTCATTTGTTATCCCATTCAATAGTTGTCGTTAATGTCGCTATGCATGCTTGTAGCAGAGCAGAAGCGAATAGAGATTGTTACAATAATTTTGTAAATTTTAACACCCCTTTTTTTATCTTTAAATTCAAGTTTCGGAGTTCACCATGAAATCTGAAATCCATAGTTAATATGAAGGATGATTGTTTATTTATCAGATCCTAACTAGTCTTAGTTGGCGGCCGTCGCTATTCAAGAATTTATTAATCACAATTAAAAAAATATTTGGAGAGAGGTTATGGATATTTCGGTAGGTAGCGTGCTGAATACATATGTTATTCCGTGGGGTACTAAAATCGTATTTGCGCTGTTGGTGTTCATCATCGGACGTTTGATTGCAAAAGCATTAACTAGAACCATGCAAAAGATCATGACCAAAGGGCAGGTTGATCCGATGTTGGTCAGTTTTCTCGGTAATATTGTTAATGCGGCATTATTGGCTGTGGTAGTGCTGGCTGCTCTAGAGCAGTTAGGTGTCAATACAACATCCGCATTAGCCATACTCGGTGCAGCAGGCTTGGCAATCGGTCTGGCGTTGAAAGACTCATTGTCTAGTTTTGCAGCTGGTGTGATGTTAATTATATTTCGTCCCTTTAAATTGGGTGATTTTATTGAGGCCGGTGGTATCTCAGCTGTGGTTGAAGATATCCGCATATTTCACACGGTTCTTAAGACTGGTGATAATCGTGAAATTACTGTGCCGAATGCACTAATTTATAGTGGCACCATTATTAACTATTCTGCTCGAGAAACCCGCCGTATCGATCTGGTGATCGGTATTGGCTACGACGATGATATTAAACAGGCTCAATCGCTGATCAAACAGATTATTACTGCCGATGTGACAGTGCTCAACGATCCAGAACCCACCATCATGTTGCTGGAATTGGGAGAGAGTAGCATTGATTTTGCAGTGCGTCCTTGGGTTAAGACGGCTGACTATTGGACGACTCGGGCTGCTTTGCTTGAAGCGATCAAAACGATGTTTGATAAACAGGGTATCAGTATTCCCTATCCGCAAAGGGATATTCATATGATTCAAAAAAACGCTGCTCATTAATTATGTAATTGAATCTGCAACGCCGCCATGCGCCGCCACAAGCGTGCCATTCACGTTGTAGCGTGATTCACCCAGTAGGTGATCAGAAACCTGTTATTAGAATGGAGCGGTCAACTGATTTTTTTAGGTTTAAGACACTAAATTAATTTGATTGGAAATGCTGGGTATTCCTCAAATTCTTGATTGTCCATTTCAGTTGCTAAAGAAAAGCAGATAACATGATAGGCCATTTCGGTGTTTCATGAATCTGTTGCTTAGAACGATATGCTATCAGGGCAGTAATAGATCCATATGGAGCTGTATTCCGGAGGGCTATTGTGAGATTAGATCATTTTATAATACTCACCATTTGTCATATGAATCTCCGGGTGGCTAAACTGAACTGGAGAGAGTTATGCGTATAGCCTATTTAGAGGACGACGAAGTCCAGTCTGCTGTGATGAAAGAGTGGCTAGAGACGGAGGGTTATGTATGCCGAGTCTTCAATGACGCTGAAGTTTTTATGCATGAGTTACGCTATGAGACCTATGATTTATTAATCATGGATTGGGAGTTGCCTGGCAAGAGTGGTGTTGACCTGCTCTCTTGGTTGCGGGGAGAACGAGAGTGGGAGCTACAAAAAAGTACTGATGACTATTTAGCCAAACCGGTCAATCGTGACGCTATGTTGGCTAGGTTTAAAGCTTTAGTCAGACGCCATAGCAACCATCGTGAAACTATCCGAATTGCAGATTTCTCACTCCATAAAAACAAGAAGCTCCTGACCATTAATGATGTACCTATTAATATGACAGAAAAGGAGTTTCAGCTGGCCTGGATGTTATTCAATAATGTCGGTCGTCTACTCTCAAGGGACCATCTTTTGGAAAGTGTTTGGGGATTTGGCCCCGGCTTAATGACACGCACAGTCGATACTCATATCAGCCGATTGCGGCGCAAGTTGGGATTGACGCCTGATAAGGGTTGGCGTCTAAAAGCCGTTTATCATCAGGGCTATCGTTTGGAACTAATGGAAGATGAAGTCTAACGGTTACCAGAATTCATGGATTTTAGGTCGCATGTAGCGTGATTCTCCCAATAGGTGACCATGGCCATCGAAGCTATTTTCTTAACGTATGAGGTGATGGCACTTAATTGGAGCTGAGGAGAGCGCCGGGTATTTATTGTTTTGGTTTGTTCGTAGTCGTCGAATATGTGCATAATGTGGCCTGAATCAAACTTAAATACCCAGGAGTGATTGATGCCGCAATACCGCTCACGTACTACGACCCAAGGCCGTAATATGGCTGGTGCTCGTGCCCTTTGGCGTGCCACCGGAATGACAGACAGTGATTTTGATAAACCCATTGTCGCTATTGCCAATTCATTCACCCAATTTGTGCCAGGGCATGTTCATTTAAAAGACCTAGGACAACGGGTTGCTCGTGAGATCGAGTCAGTTGGCGGAGTGGCCAAAGAGTTCAATACCATTGCTGTAGATGATGGTATTGCAATGGGACATGGGGGCATGCTCTATTCTTTGCCATCACGGGACATTATTGCCGATTCTGTCGAATATATGGTTAATGCCCATTGTGCCGACGCTTTGGTGTGTATCTCTAATTGTGACAAGATCACTCCTGGTATGTTGATGGCGGCGTTGCGGCTTAATATCCCCACGGTGTTTGTTTCCGGCGGGCCAATGGAGGCGGGCAAGGTCAAGCTTCATGGTGAGGAGCTTCACCTGGATTTGGTAGATGCGATGGTCTCGGCGGCCAACCCGCAAGAGAACGATGACGATGTGGCACAAATCGAACGATCGGCCTGTCCAACTTGCGGATCCTGCTCGGGGATGTTCACAGCCAACTCCATGAACTGCCTGACCGAGGCATTGGGACTATCATTGCCGGGTAATGGTTCGCTGCTGGCGACTCATGCGGATCGAGAGCAACTTTTTCTTGAAGCAGGTCGTCTGGTGGTGGATCTGGCACGGCGATGGTATGAACAGGATGACGCTACGGCACTGCCACGCAATATCGCCACCTTCGAGGCTTTTGAAAATGCAATGAGTTTAGATATTGCGATGGGTGGGTCAACCAATACGGTGCTGCATCTTCTCGCCGCCGCCCATGAGGCCGGGGTCGATTTTAGCATGGCGGATATCGATCGTTTAAGCCGTAAAGTGCCAAACTTGTGCAAGGTTGCACCTGCCACCCAAAAGTACCATATGGAAGATGTTCATCGCGCAGGTGGAGTGATCGCGATTCTGGGGGAACTCGATCGGGCGGGGCTGCTCAGACGGGATGTTCCGACTGTCTATGCCGCGAGTCTGGGGGATGGCCTGGACCAGTGGGATGTGGCTCGTGTTGAAGATGAACCAGTGCGCAACCGCTATCTTGCTGCTCCTGGTGGAATCCCAACCCAGGTAGCTTTCAGCCAGCAGGCCCGCTGGCCAGCACTGGATATGGATCGAGCTGAGGGGTGTATCCGGGATTTGGCACATGCCTACTCAAAAGATGGTGGTCTGGCAGTATTGTATGGAAATCTTGCCGAGCAGGGCTGTATCGTTAAAACCGCCGGTGTGGATGAGTCCATTCTTTGTTTTTCTGGGCCCGCTCGGATTTTTGAAAGCCAGGAAGCAGCTGTCGAAGCCATCCTGGATGACCAGATACACGCTGGAGATGTGGTCATTATTCGCTATGAGGGGCCAAAAGGTGGGCCAGGTATGCAGGAGATGCTCTATCCTACCAGCTATCTAAAATCGAAGGGGCTTGGCAAGCAGTGTGCCTTGATTACCGATGGTCGATTCTCTGGTGGTACCTCAGGCCTGTCGATCGGCCACTGTTCTCCAGAAGCGGCAGAAGGTGGCAATATTGGCCTAGTGGAAGAGGGTGACAAGATCGAAATCGATATTCCCGCAAGAAAAATTCGAGTGGACCTTAGTGATGAGGTGCTGGCTCAGCGACGCACTAAGATGAATAACCGCGCAGACAAGGCGTGGAAACCGCTCTCCAGGGAGCGAGTGATCTCTCAGGCATTGAAGGCGTATGCCGCACTGACGACTTCGGCGGCCCACGGGGCTGTGAGAGATATTTCACAATTGGAAAGATGAGGTCTGACAACCTAATGGTACGCCCAGAGATCATTCACTGCCCAATCTGTTTGTCTCTGATAAGTGCGATTCTGAGTGGATTGATGTTGTTTTTATCCGGTTGCAGCGGTGGTGATCCAACCGCAACCGATCCACAGCTGATCTTCGAAGATGGTTTTGAGAATCAGTTGAGTGAGGTGGAGATACTGGCTGAAGGGGGGACTATGGTGCGAGGCTTCAGTGCCTGGTTAAAGATAGCCCCGAAGCAGACAGAAATTCATCTGCGCAACGCAGCGGATTACGTCTATACCGACTGCCAGAAGCCGGCCGAGTGGTTCTTGGGTGTAACCGGAGATGCCGGATTGAAATTATCTCAGAGTCACTTAACCTGTCAGCTATTCACCGAGCCCCGTTTCAAATTTAATAACGGTCGTTGGATGGTGACGGATAATAGTAGTGGGATTGTCTATTACCGTATCTGGAAGCTGAATGGATAAATGAGACATTTCTGGCCGTGCCCGGTTATACTGTAACGTTTTCCGAATGAAAAACGAGTCAGACCCATGAAGGACAGTTTTCCCTTTCCTGTAGCCCGTATTGGCTTTATTGGCGGCGGCCAGCTTGGACGTATGATGGTCAAGGCCGCAAAACGCCTTGGTTGTACCTGCGTGGTCCTTGACCCATACCCAGGCTCCCCTGCCGGTCAGGTGGCTGGACATCAGATTATCGGCGGTTACCACGACCCAGCAAAGTTAAGAGAGTTGGCGGAATCCTGCGATGTGGTGACCTACGAACTGGAAGACACCGATACCAAGACGCTGCGTCAGTTGGAGCTTGAGGGGCATAAAATCAATCCTGCACCTGAGTTACTTTCAACCTTGCAGGATAAGTTGAAACAGAAGCAGTTTCTCAATCAGGCTGGTATTCCAACAGCGGAATTTATCGATATGCCGGAGCCGAATCTGCAAGACTTTGAGGCATTCGGTTTTCCTTTGGTTCAGAAAGCACGACGCGGAGGCTATGATGGCCGTGGGGTCTCAGTCATGCCTGATGCGTCGGTCTTCAGTGCCCACCTTCCTGTGCCCTCGTTGGTTGAGCGCTTTATAGAAGCGAAAAAAGAGTTAGCGGTAATGGTGGCGCGTAATGCTGATGGTGAGTGTGTTGCCTATCCCACTGTGGAGATGTGCTTTCGTGCTGGAGAGAATGTCCTTGATTTGCTGCTCTGTCCTGCCAAAGTGACGGACGCAATTGCTCGAGAGGCGGAAGCCTTGGCAATTCGCACCATTGAAGCCATGCAAGGGTGCGGCGTGTTTGGTGTGGAGCTATTTTTAACCCAGGATGAGCAACTCTTGGTAAATGAGATTGCCCCCCGAACACACAATTCTGGTCACCATACCATTGAAGCCTGTGTTACGGATCAATTTGAACAACACCTGCGTGCGATACTGGACCTGCCCTTGGGCTCGACAGAGTTGCTTTCACCTGCTGCAATGATCAATCTTCTGGGCGCTCCTGACGCGAGTGGCCGGCCGGTTATTCAGGGAATGTCTGCTGCACTAAAGATTCCAGGCGTCTGTCTCCACCTGTACGGCAAGGCAGAGGTTAAGCCATTTCGCAAAATGGGGCATGTGACTGTGGTTGATCGGGACCTGGATGCGGCACGCAACAAGGCAGCTCAGGTACGGGATTTGATACAAATCAGTGGAGAGCAACATCCATGAGTAAACCAGTTGTTGGCATTATCATGGGCAGTGATTCTGATCTGCCGGTGATGCAGGAAGCAGCCAAACAGCTCGACGCGTTTCGAGTACCTTACGAAATGACCATTGTTTCGGCGCATCGTACGCCAGCGAGACTTTATGAATATGCGCAGAGCGCTGAAGAGCGGGGGTTGTTGGTGGTTATCGCTGGGGCTGGTGGAGCAGCTCATCTGCCCGGTATGGTGGCAGCAATAACCCCATTGCCCGTTATTGGAGTACCGGTGAAGTCATCAGTCCTAAGCGGCGAGGACTCGCTGCTCTCAATTGTGCAGATGCCACCTGGTGTACCGGTAGCCACTGTGGCCATCAATGGCGCGAAAAACGCTGCCATCTTGGCTGCTCAGATACTCGGCACGGCAGATCCTCAAATCCGCAAGCAGGTGATGCAATACAAGCTGGCTCTGGAGGCGATGGTGATGGGGAAGGTTGAGGCAATGGCGACACAGCAAAACGGCGAATAGTACCTAGAGGTGTTGCCTGGCAGGTTTCTACTCAAATTAGAATCGCCACAAAAATGTTGCAAAGCATTTCGTTTTGGTTGAGAAGTTTAGCGAGCTCAGCGGTTATTGGATCCCCCTCACCCCGGCCCTCTCCCGCAAGGGAGGGTGTTGTAAAAGCATGCAGCGAATATTCGTAAAAGTCGTAGGGTAGGTTCCTGTCCCACCATTAAGGGATGAAATGTAGGATGTGGTGAGGTACGAACCGCATCATGGTTTTCTAGCCCCTCATCCTGTCCTTCTCCCGGGAGGGAGAAGGGACGCACGAAGCTAGGTTCTCCTGTCTCTTGGCATATGCATACTTATTAAAGCTTTGCTAGGGTACTTTATAAGTTGTAAAAGCATGCAGCGAATATTCGTAAAAGTCATAGGGTAGGTTCCTGTCCCACCATTAAGGGATGAAATGTAGGATGTGGTGAGGTACTGATTGGTTTTCTATCCCCTCATCCTGTCCTTCTCCCGGGAGGGAGAAGGGACGCACGATGCTAGGTTCTCCTGTCTCTTGGCATATGCATACTTAGTTAAAGCTTTGCTAGGGTACTTTATAAGTTGTAAAAGCATGCAGCGAATATTCGTAAAAGTCATAGGGTAGGTTCCTGTCCCACCATTAAGGGATGAAATGTAGGATGTGGTGAGGTAC
>JARRQF010000281.1:0-5178 GCA_037382065.1 Candidatus Thiodiazotropha sp.
GGCTTCAAAAATCGTCAATTTGTATGAAGCACCACACTAGCTTCATGCGTCCCTTCTCCCTTCCGGGAGAAGGACAGGATGAGGGGGATATAAAATAGCGTAAGCGCAGCTTACATCACTATCATGAAATGTGTCATGCGAATGCTTGGCGCTTTCTGAGATTGAGTGGGTATCTCGACGAGTCCCATAAGATCAACGTAGTGCGATTGCCCTGAATGTATAATCTTTCCGTTAAACTGTAGTTTATACAGAATAGCTATATAGGAATCATACGTCGCTGGAAGATTTGTGCAAACCACCTGATATTTAATATGCCTACGAATTGACACGGAATAGGCGCTAAATTACTATCAGGAAGATGGGAACATAATGAGAAAAGCAGGGATGCCAGTTTGCTAACAGCAAAACGCTAACCTATTCACCAAACAAAGTCACCATCACTTGCCGTTGATGGGCATGTGTACGGTGTTCCCACAGGTAGATCCCTTGCCAGGTTCCCAACGCTAGGCGGCCATCGGTTATCGGCAGACTAAGATCCATATTGGTGAATATCGATCGAATATGCGCTGCCATGTCGTCTGGTCCCTCCAAGGTGTGGTCGAATTGTGGGTCGCCATCCGGGACTAGCTTGGAGGCGAAGCGTTCCAGGTCGGTGCGTACATCGGGGTCGGCATTTTCGCAGAGGATAAGGGAGGCGCTGGTGTGTTGGATAAAGAGTTGGCAGATGCCGGTTGTTATGTCAGTTGGGTGGATCAGCTCCTCAATCTGATGGGTGATGTCGTAGGTATTTCGTCCACGGGTTTGGAGACTGATTTTTTTCTGTAGTACCATTTTTGCGTTTCTCCTGGTTAATCTGGCATGCTATCAACTCATTAATAGTTTGGGTTAACAAATAGTTAACAAAACTTCATGGTATTCCTATCGTGATACTGTCATGAAAGGTTGCCACTTGTCTAAAAAGAGCAATGAAAGCGAATCGTGTTGAGAAAGGATAGTACTTCAAAGAGTCTGGCCGAGCAGCCCGTCACGCTGTTGAAAGGGGTCGGGGCAAGGAATGCCGAAAAACTGATTAAGCTAGGAATCACCTCCTTGCAGGATCTGTTATTCCATCTTCCTTTGCGTTATCAGGACCGTACCCGGGTGCAGCCAATCGGCAGTCTACGTCGAGGTGATCAGGTGGTCATTGAGGGGGAGGTGGATCTGGCTGAAGTTAAGATTGGTCGACGTCGTTCCCTGATGGTGCATTTGACGGATGGCACGGGGGGGCTGTTTCTGCGTTTCTTCTATTTTAGTAATGCTCAGCGCCAGAGCATGAGCCGAGGGGTAAGGTTGCGCTGTTTTGGTGAAGTGCGTAGTGGACCAAGCAGTCTGGAGATGGTTCATCCCGAATATCAGGTTATTGATCCTAGCATGCCGCTGGCTGTTGCTGAATCGTTGACGCCTATCTATCCTACAACAGAGGGAGTGCATCAACTCACTTTAAGAGGGTTGATGCAGCAGATGCTTGAGTACCTGGAGCGGGAGCCTGAGAGTTTGACAGAGTTGCTTCCAGACTCTCTGCTGAAGCATTTTCATCTGCCAAGTCTTGTTCGGGCGGTCAGCTTTTTGCACTGCCCCCCTCCAGATGTGGACCAGCAGCAATTGCTGGCGGGAGAGCATCCAGCGCAGCGGCGTCTTGTTTTTGAAGAGTTATTGGCCCATCAGATTAGTTTGCGCAGTGTGCGTGCCCAACATCGACGTATTAAAAGCACGGCGTTTCCTATGGATAATCACCTGAAACAGGCACTATTACAGGCCTTGCCCTTTCAATTGACTGATGCCCAAAAGCGGGTAGTTGCCGAGATTGAACAGGATCTTGCCAGACCCCTGCCGATGCAGCGTCTGGTGCAGGGGGATGTGGGGTCTGGTAAAACCGTGGTGAGTGCATTGGCAGCGTTACAGGTTATCGGGGAGGGAGGACAGGTCGCTTTAATGGCGCCTACAGAGCTGCTGGCGGAGCAGCATCTGCGTAATTTTTTGCACTGGCTTGAGCCTTTGGGCATTGAGACCGCTTGGCTCACTGGGAGGCTCAAGGGGCGTGAACGGGAGGCAGCTTTGCAACGCATCGCTTCTGGTGAGGCTCTGTTGATTGTGGGCACCCAGGCGTTGTTTCAGGATAATGTGGTTTTCAATAACTTAGGGTTGGTGGTGATTGATGAGCAGCATCGCTTTGGGGTTCATCAGCGGTTAGCGCTTCGGGAGAAAGGGAGTCACCAAAATCACACCCCTCATCAGTTGATTATGACCGCAACGCCGATTCCCCGCACATTGGCGATGACTGCCTATGCAGACCTCGACTTATCAGTGATCGATGGCCTGCCACCAGGGCGTAAGCCGGTTACGACAGCGGTGATTTCAGGCCAACGCAGAGATGAGGTGGTGGCTCGGGTGCGGGCTGCTTGTGGGGAGGGGCGGCAGGCTTATTGGGTCTGCACGCTGATTGAAGAGTCGGAAGTATTGCAGTGTCAGGCTGCTGAAGATACGGAACTTCAGCTGGCAGAGGCGCTTCCCGATCTTAAGGTGGGATTGGTCCACGGTCGGGTTAAGCAGGATGAGAAAGAGCGGGTAATGGGTCTTTTTCAGGCTGGCGAGCTTGATCTGCTGGTGGCAACGACGGTGATTGAGGTGGGTGTTGATGTGCCGAATGCGAGCTTGATGATTATTGAGAATCCTGAGCGACTGGGTTTGGCGCAGTTGCATCAGCTACGTGGTCGAGTGGGACGAGGCAGTGCTGAAAGTCACTGTGTGTTGATGTATCAACTCCCGTTATCGGCCAAGGCAAAGGCACGTTTGGCTATTTTGCGTGAGACAGGAGATGGTTTTGTGATTGCGCAGAAAGATTTGGAAATGCGCGGTCCCGGTGAGGTATTAGGCACCCGCCAGACAGGGGAGATGCAGATGCGTATTGCTGATCTGGTGCGTGATCAGGAGATGCTTGACGATGTTCGCCAGGCTGCGGAGGTGATGTTGAAGCAGGCCCCACAGGCTGCTGGCCGATTGGTCGATCGTTGGCTGGGTGACCGGGTCGATTATGGAAAAGTTTGAGACCTTTCTGAAGAAGGCCTTCCCATCTTCCCTATTTCGCTTTGATGCATTAGTGATGTTCGTCAATTACTTGTTTGCTGTGCGATAATCGAGCTTTTTAAGGTTAGACAGATTGACCCAGCGAAGAAGCAAAAGAACCTTAACAGAACCCCTGTGGCATGACTGGGTTCATCGTCGCTTAGGTGATGTGCCGTCGTGCATGCAATCTTGGCTGGGCGATACAGGCTCATTGACCCAGCGTGTGATACAGCATTGTGACAATAGGTCGTTCCGGGTGCGACTGTTGCGTCAGCGTTGGGGGGCGCCGTTGAATAGCGAACGTCGTCTATTGCGCTTACGCCGGGGAGCTGTGGCTCTGTTGCGAGATGTTGAACTGCAGTGTGATGACGTTCCTTGGGTATTTGCCAGAACTCTAATACCTGTGACCACCCTGAAGGGGTCAGCGAGACGTTTGATGCAGTTGGGCGAACGGCCTTTGGGAGCCGTGCTGTTTTCTGACCCTGGTGTCACTCGTGGCTCGACTCAGATTACCCAGCTCAGACCTGGCCATACTCTGTTCGATATCGCTTGTGAACATTACGCTGAACCGCCGCAACTGCTCTGGGGAAGGCGCACACTGTTTTATTTGTCGAAAAGACCTTTGTTGGTTAATGAGCTGTTTCTTCCAGACCTTCCGGTTCAGAGGGGTGACAACGAATGACAAGAGAGTCTCGGAGAGGGAGGGAGGTACCATCCCCTGGCCCGATAGATTGGCGAGAACGTTTAAAGCAGTATTTTCTGTTGGTGAGACTGCATCGTCCCATCGGTATTCTTCTCTTGCTTTGGCCGACGATGTGGGCTTTGTGGATCGCTGGTGATGGTGCACCAGCCTGGAGTATGGTATTCATCTTTGGTTTGGGGGTGGCGATTATGCGTTCAGCGGGTTGCGCCATTAACGACTATGCTGATCGGGAGATTGATGGGCATGTGGCACGCACAGAGTGTCGTCCCATCGCCAATGGATTGGTCTCTCCCAGCGAGGCGATCGGTGTCTTTGTTACCCTCACGCTGCTGGCAGCTTCGCTGCTGATCTTTCTTAATTGGCCTACCCGCTTAATGTCGCTGGTAGCGCTGCTATTGGCGACGCTCTATCCCTTCATGAAAAGGTACACCCATCTCCCACAGGTTTTTTTGGGTGCCGCCTTTGGCTGGGCGGTGCCCATGGTCTTTATGGCCTTGACCGAAAGTCTACCCATGGGGGCCTGGTTATTGTTTGTCAGTGCTGTGATCTGGGCGCTGATCTATGACACGCAATACGCCATGGTGGATCGGCAGGATGATTTGAAGATTGGGGTTAAATCCAGTGCCATACTGTTTGGGCAGTACGATAATCTCATCATTGGATTGCTCCAGGTGGTGATGATGGGACTACTTGTCTGGGTTGGTATTGTTGTGGAGCGGGGGACCCTCTATTATCTGGGGCTTGCCGCTGGGACGGGTTTATTTATCTATCAGCAGTGGTTGACCCGCAGTCGTGAGCCTAAGGCCTGTTTTAATGCCTTTTTAAATAATAATCTATTTGGCATGGTGATCTTTTTGGGTCTGATGTTAGATTATTTCCCCGGCCCTTAAGCCATGAGTGAATGTACCTCATTTCAGTAGTTTGTCCCGATTGATGAAAGAAAATAGGTTCAAGCCGCCTGATAATCGTGGCACCCTGTGTCAGAATAGTGCGATTATGCGAAATGTAATGATAAAACGACTTCTCTTCAGTCTGTTACGGCTATTGCCGAGTTTGGTGGTGGCGGATTAATATGATGAAGCAGTGGCTATTCTGACAGAGGGGCACTATTCCCAGGTCTACTGGTCAATGAAGTGTCTGGCAAAATATGATCATGCCGAGGCCTAGTGTGGTGCTTCATACAAATTGACGATGATAGAAGCCTGCTCAGGCCAGGAGACAAGGCGCAATGCGCAGGGAATGGCTCGCCCTTTCCAAGCATTGCAACGCAGTATCCTGGCCTGAGCAGGCTTCCCTTCGGGCGAGACGCTAAGCGGTCATCCGCGTTGTTGCGCGCCTTGGAAAGGGAGAAGCCATTCCCGGCGGCACGCGCC
>JARRQF010000282.1:0-7463 GCA_037382065.1 Candidatus Thiodiazotropha sp.
CTGTCCGCCATGGCCTTTGTGTTCGCGACAAATGTCCTGCTCACCATACAGCGTTGCCACGACTTCAATACCAATGGATGGTTGAGTCTGGTGATCGTGATCCCGATACTGCCCCTGATCTTCTGGTTCATACCGGGAACCAAGGGTAACAACCGATTCGGCCCCCCACCGCCACCCAACCGGGGTGTGTTGCTGAAGATCGTCCTGCTGTTGATACTGCTGTTCGTGATCGGCATCCTGGCCGCGATTGCCATCCCCGCTTATCAGAGCTACTGATCGATATGTACCATCATGAGGTCACAAAATCAGTTTTTAGAGCTGATGATAATTGACAGCTGTTGATCTGAATCGAGCTCAGCACTGACATCCAGATTCAAACAGATAGCGGCCTCCTTAACGATTGCCAAGCCGATTCCATAATGATCTCTCTGCTCACGTGACTCCCCTTTTCTCCAGAAGGGTTGAAACAGCTTGTCAAGATCGTCTTGTTCAAGATCCGGGGCACGGTTTACCGAGATTATTTTAAACCCGCTACCATTGCGAATCAGCATCAGCTTTACTATGGATCCGGCAGGTGCATACGCTACGGCATTACTGAAAAGTATCGACAATATCCTCGAAAAAAGCCCTCTATCGCTATCGAAGATCAATCCTCCCGGCTTATGCATAACCACAATCAAGTTTCTTTCACGAGCTTTGTGTAAAATCGTCTGACACTGCCTCTCATAAATAGGCGACAGATCGATACTTTCGATTTCCGGTCTCGCGCCTCCCGTCTGAAAACGAGCAAGCAATAACATTGAATTGACCAGATCCGCCATGGAATGGGACAGATCGTTAGCTTGATGCGCCGCCGTCAGAAGACGTTCATGACTGTTTTGCGAACGCAGAGCAATATCTGTTGCGAGGCGCAACTCTGCAAGTGGAGATCTGAGTTCATGGGCGACATCTGCGTTAAAGCGGCGTTCCCTGACCAAGGTAAGCTCAAGACGATGCAGCAGCCCATTAAGCATATCCACCACAAGAGAAATTTCGGCCGGCCAAAGAGCAGTCGGGTCAAGCTTTTCCGTGCTTGATTGAATTGCATTCACTTGCCTTGCAAGCTTCCGCAGCGGAGAAAGCCCTTGGCCTATGGCAATATAGACAATAACAAATGTCACAATCGGTATGATCGCTGCAATCAGAAGCATCCAATTTCGTAGTTGTGTCAGCGATCTATCCAGGGATGTTCTTTCTCTGACAACAAGCAACTGAACCCGCATGGACTTGGTTTTCTCATCGACTACCAGGTCTGGCTGCTCCTCGACCCATCCCCACTGTGTATCGATTAATTGAAACACCGCCCGTGCAGGATACTGGTCCTCCATATCAAAGAAATAGGGTGTATCCAACGCCGATTTTGGCGGGTAAGCCAAGCGACGATCTTCTTCTTCGAGCATAGGCGATTGATCGATAATCTCATCACCACTTTCATTCCACACCTGAAAAATTCTCGACCCACCTTTGTTAAACTGCGTTGCGACGTCAAAATCGATATCCACATAGAAATCGCCATCCGGCCAGGTTCTTGCCACACTGGCAATATTCTGAAATTCAAGCAGCAGATCCCCATCGAAATTCGCAATGAGGATATTTTTCGAGACAAAATAGGAGCTAGTACACAGCGCCAATCCAACCAGACTGACACCGACAAATGTAAGCCATGTTGTCGTGAACCGGATCGAGCGCATTCAAGGATCTAATGTACCGGAAGCCGGATCATACTGACTGCGTAGCTGATAACCGTGCCCTCTGTGCGTAATGATATGAGATGGACCTTCATTCAGATCAATTAACTTGCGTAGCGTGGATATCGCCGAGTCGATCACATTGCTCGCCGGTTCGACGCGTTCATCATATATTTTTTGCTCTATTTCGGTGCGCGCCACAACACGATGGGCATTTAGCGCCAGACACTCTAACAGAGCGTACTCACGAGGCGGCATCGCAACGGGTTGCCTTGCAATACTAACCTGTCTGCTGTGCAGGTTTATTTCAAGCTGGCCGAACTTCAGTACACTACTTGCAAAACCGGACCTGCGTCTCAGAAGCGCCACAATACGGGCCAGCAGCTCGGACAAGTCAAAAGGTTTTACCAAATAATCATCGGCTCCAGAACACAGCCCACGCACACGATCATCGACATCGTCACGCGCGGTCAACATCAACACCAGACTCTGGTTACCCTCGTCACGCAGTTTTTCCAGAAGATCAAATCCATTCATGCCCGGCAGCATGATATCGAGAATGATCAAATCATAGGGGTACTCTTTGGCCAACCAATAACCTTCTGATCCATCAGCGCTAGCATCTACGACATACCCCTCATCCGAGAGGCCAGTCACCAGACTTTTTCACCAGACTTTTACGAAGAATGTCCGCGTCTTCAATGACGAGTATCCGCATAAACTACTACCCTCATGCTTTATTTTAACCCGGCACCTGAACATGGCAATTTAAGTGCCGGGTTGATAGATATCGCCTGAAACCATTAACCTAAGTTTCGAAATTCATTTTCAGCACTAAACAAACTGGGGTATAGGACACCACACCATGTACAGCGGCCTATACTAAACCATCCAACTAACCAACTGTCGAGATCAATAATTCTTACAGTCGATTCTTTCAGCCGTTAGATCAATATCTTTGAAAAGAGTATCTAATCCCATCTCATTTGCCACAGGGCATGAGTCATTGGGACTCCCTTCATACTCAATCCCGAATACTGCTTTATTTGATTCAATGAATGGTAGTAATAGCTCACATTCTTCATACTGGACACACTGTTCATTCACCGCCCAGTCATAGTGATCAACCAGATCCTCGATCTGATCCAGATCGTTTTTCAGACCAACTGATAGCCCTTTGCTATGGGCCAGCTCCGCCACCCAGACATTGAACGCAATCTGATCCTGATAGGTCAGAGGAAAACCTGTTGTATTCGCATATCCATCCATATTGTCTGGATCTACTCCATCACAGCCTTTCTCACGAGCATCGTCCAATCTCGGCTCGATAACCTTGCCTAATATATCAATCTGACGAATATCGAGCCACTTTTCACCAGACCATCCGTTAGACTCTCCCTTTACAGACTCAGGGTATTGATCTGCGTCAGGCCGCCAGTTTTCGAAGCTACCCGCACTGAAATAACAGATAACCTTCTTGCCTTGCGCATGTAATTCATCGATGACCTCCTCCGTCGCATCGAACAGATCGATATCGTAGACATTCACGTTATACGAGGTATCGATGTCTTCCATTATCTGAATTTGCCAGGAGGTTCCTGGGGTGGGCTGCCAATGAGCGGTATCATTCGCGTCATCGTCCGAGCCATCGTCCGCATCATCCGCCGGTGTCGATCCCACCTTGACGGCGACATAATCAAGATCGCTGTCATCGTGATCATCGTCCGTGGCATACCGTAACTTAATGGTGCGCCCGGCATCAACAAACCGGTCAGGATGATCATTCACATAGGCGCTAATGACTGTCCACTCCCACGACGGGGCACTTTGATTATCAACAAGATCAACCCACCGGTTGGTTGAAAAATCCTTAATCTGCCAGTACCAACGCTGTTCTGATCGATCAGGTCCGCGATAATTCACAAAGAAGGTAATGTCTGAAATCGTCTCCTCGGCATAGGAATCCGGCAACGAGAAGGTAAATTCACCTTGATATCCATCAGATGAGGGATAAAACTCGACATAGGAGTTCCATCTATCATCGTCTCCCGATTGATCCTGGACAGAGAGCACGCTCAGATCCTGCTTACTAGCCTTTCCAGTTACACTGCTCAAGGAGGCGGCAGGCACCGTAATTCGCATATCCGCCAGAGTATAACCGGGTAGCGTCCCGACGAATGTTCCAAGTATGCCAAAAACAAATGAGTAGACTGAGGTTTTTTTCATGACAACTATCCTTATAGACACAAATCCAGACCAAAAGTGACTTATTATTGAGCCACCTAAAGCCTAACCACCACAACCTTACGAAAGCATTATGCCCTTGATTGCATTCAGCAAATCCGCGATCTTTAACTTAAGTTTCGGAGCTCAGAGTGCTATTGGGGGCCGTTTGGGTGGGACCCGACGGCCTGGGAAAGCCGCTCTAAACCCATCCCTGGGCGCTCGACGGCCGGGTCCCTGCGGCCAACGCTTTCCTGGACCGTCGAGTCCTGCCCAGATTGACGCTATATCCAGGCATCGCCTGAATTACCACCGAATATTGTCATCACCTTTTCCACCGTAGAGCACATCAAAACCAGATCCACCTACGATTTCATCATCTCCGGAACCGCCAAAAACATGATCATGGCCTTCATCACCGGCGATACGATCCTGCCCGGAATTACCCCATATCCAGTCATTGCCTGAATTACCACGAAGATGGTCATCACCTCTTCCACCGACGAGCACATCATTGCCAGATCCACCTACGATGTCATCATTGCCGAAGCCGCCAAAAACCCAATCATCGCCTTCGTCACCAGCGATACGATCCTGTCCGGATTGACCCCATATCTGATCGTTGCCTGAATTGCCACGGAGGTGGTCATCACCTATTCCACCGTAGAGCACATCATTACCAGATCCACCTACTATCTCATCGTTACCGGAGTTACCCCGTATAACGTCATTTCCTTTGTCGCCAGAAATCCTATCGTCACCCGCCCCACCATAAATCACATCATTGCCCGCATAACCTCGGATATGATCATTGCCTCGGCCACCGAACATAATGTCATCACCGTCACCACCCGCAAGATCATCATTACCTGTCCCACCCAATATACGGTCATTACCACCATCACCGCTTACCGCATCATTTCCGCTTCCTCCTGTTATAGTGTCGTTACCTTCGTTTCCTCTGATTCTATCATTACCTGTTCCGCCGAATATATGGTCATTACCAGATGCACCTACTATCTCATCGTTACCGGAGTTACCCCATATAACATCATTTCCTTTATCCCCAGATATCCTATCGTCACCCGAGCCACCAGAAATTCTGTCATTGCCTGCATAACCTCGAATATGGTCATTGCCTTGGCCACCGAACATAGTGTCATCGCCATCACCACCCGCAAGATCGTCATTACCTGTTCCGCCCGATATACGGTCATTGCCCCCATCACCGCTTACCGCATCGTTTCCGCTCCCTCCAAATATCGTGTCGTTGCCTTCGTTTCCTCTGATTTTGTCATTACCCGCTCCACCGCTAATCCAATCATTTCCTTTACCGCCACTGATGGCGTCATTGCCACCACCACCAAGAAGCGTATCACTACCATCACCGCCAAATATTTGTTCATTACCAGAACCGCCAACGATCGTGTCGTCTCCATTTCCACCTGAAAGTATCAGGTGGTTTTCTGGTCCGTAGAGCTGATGGCCCGTTACCGTTATTTTATCATTACCATTCCCACCCTGTATCTCCAGATACCGAGCCTCAAACGCACTATAACTCTTTGACAGCTTGCCGTTTACACTGACATCCACAGAGCCGTCCACGTTGACATGGACATTAATCCTGTCGTTTCCATTTCCGGCATGAAACGTTGTCTTGCTAGGAATTTTGACATTTAAATTACTTCCCGCATAAGGCCCGACTGATCCTAACCAACTCATTATTAATTACTCCTATGTACTGCTTATTACCAACTGATTGCCACTTACATTAGGCAACAATATAAACGTTCGAACAAGCTAGGGATTGTATGTACATTGCGGATATTTTTTTAATTATATTATGCGTGTTTAAACAAACATTAAGACGCCTTTAATATTATAAGCAATCAAACATTATCAAAACATTATTAACCTACACAAAGATAATAAATAAAACACAAAAACTTAAGTTACATAGGCACTAGATACTAAAGAATCACAAATTGAACTTTAAACTAATAGGACTGTTTTACATCGGCCATTGCGGCCAAAAGTGTTTTTTATAAAGATTAACCATAACACGGACGTTATGCCAAAAATGCATCTCTTACTGCTCATTGTGACGATGTAACAGATACTCAAATGGCATCGATTCCGTCAGTTATTTCAGTCAATAAATTTGTGCTGCAGAATAGGGACTTGGTTGTGGCATACAGATAGCCAATATTGTCGCTCAACTATGCATTGAAATAGCGTCTAATATCGCTTTCATTAGTATGCCACGGCTGTTTCTGACACTTCAGACGTATCCGTTACTCTATGCAGCGATTCTGCATAGGATGTAACCAGGTAAAATAGGTCTTGCTGAACGAGCTCATTTGAATGATCAGGTATTGATGAGCGCTGAATTGCTGCCTCGCACAACATGTCTTCAAAATGATTCACAGTGCAACGAAAACCCAGCAAACCTTCGCTGTACATATTCAATAAAGTACGCTCATTGGGACGCGCGCAAAGTCCCAAGGCATGACAACTTTCTACTTATACTCTCTGATCGTGATATTTGTAATATCGATCGTTTCATCAACAAGCGGCCAGTTAGCTGATGTTTCTTTGCTCCGATATATCCCCCACTTTGGCCTGACAAAGGTATCTAAATCCGAGTCAGACGACCTCCAGGTATCGATACTTCTGTCGCGATAACGAAGTAGCTCTTGACCTGTGTTGTAATCCTTTAAAATAAAATTAATATCCCCATCATTTCCATCCCCAACAGTAAGAATGCACGTCGCCGCAATCCATTTTCCTTTGAAATCTGACAACTCCTTTATCGCATTTTTTTGTAGGGGGCAATCTGAACTGTCCGAACATTCCCGATATTGCACAAACATCTTCTCGCTGTCACCCAACACCCGCGTAGATAGGGTAAAGATGGGAGCGCCATCATCACCGCCCTTGGACTTTAATTGAAATATGTGACCAAAACGAGTTCCAGCCTGGTAATCAGAGGGTATTTTGAACTTCCAGTTATATTTGAATTTCTCTCCAAGCCTAGCCTTAAGCCAGTCATGGGATTTATCGTAAACCTTTATTTCAGCCCTGACCTTGCCATTATCCAATCCTCTGTCATCATCTTCATTGATATGACTATAAAACCTGAACACCCGCCGATTGATCTCATCGGACCATTTCGTTTGAATATGCTGAAAATCGTGACTGGTATTATCACTCACCTCATACGAGGTGTAGTCGGAATAGCCCGTTAATGTCTTATTGATATGTTGATAAACCAACCAATTTGCATCAGGCGGATTCAATTTCAGGGTATGTGAGTAGGAGTTGGCAAGCGCCCCACTCGCCAAAAAGATTTGCGCAGCCATCATGGCCAACATCGTACTTTTTATTTTTTTATTCGAATCAATCATCCTGTTCTCTCCCTGTTTGCACCGAAACACCTGACCTATTTCTATGAGGATCATGCGGTCTTTCATAGCCTTCTTCATAACTCAAATTTCGGAGTTCATATTAGAG
>JARRQF010000283.1:0-5164 GCA_037382065.1 Candidatus Thiodiazotropha sp.
GGAGCGGTCAACTGATTTTTTTAGGTTCAAGCATTGCAACGCAGTATCCTGGCCTGAGCAGGCTTCCCTTCGGGCGAGACGCTAAGCGGTCATCCGCGTTGTTGCGCGCCTTGGAAAGGAAGAAGCCATTCCCGGCGGCACGCGCCTAGCGGCTAACCGCTTAGCGTCACACTATCATCGTCAATTTGTATGAAGCACCACACTAGGTTACATGGCCAAAACTATACCTTAAACTGGTTGACCATCTTATCCAGCTTTAATGAGATCTGTGCGACCTCCTGACTCTCCTTGAGTGTCTGATTGGTGCCTTCTGCGGTCAGGTGAGAAACTTCATTAATAGCAATAATATTATTATTGATTTCAGTTGCCACATTTGTCTGTTCCGAGGCGGCTGACGAAATCTGGGTATTCATTTCGCTAATCGACTCAACAGCATTGGCAATCTTAAGAAGCGCTTCTCCAGCACGGTTCGAATCCTCAACACTTTGATCAGCCTCTGCTTTACTATCATCTATCACCTGAACCGCTTGATCCGAAGATGTGATTAATTGCTCTATAATCTCCTGGATCTCATATGTTGCGTCCTGAGTGCGTTTAGCCAAGTTACGCACTTCGTCCGCAACTACGGCAAATCCTCGCCCTTGCTCACCAGCACGAGCTGCTTCAATGGCCGCATTGAGCGCTAGCAAATTGGTCTGTTCCGCAATCGAAGTGATTGACTCCGAAACCTTCCCAATGCTTTGAGTGCCCTCCGCCAGCTTCTTCACCACGACAGCAGCATCATCGACACGCCTTACCAGCCTTGTAATAGAGCTGGAAACTTGGGTAACCACTTTACCACCTGCATTCGCATCGCCTTTCGCTTCCAAGGCCACCTGCTCAGCTCCTGCTGCATTTTTCGCCACGTTTTCGGCAGCAAGGGTGAGTTCCCTAATTGCGAAGGTTAATTGCTCTGTCTCTTTCTCCTGTTCTGTAACCCCGTCCTGGGTCTTTTTGGTCACCTGAGCCAACTGTTCTGCCGAGTTAGCCAGTCCATCCATGGTTAGAGCCAAATCACTGATAGTTGGCTGGAATCTATCGAGCATGATATTAACGGCTTCGCCCACTTGGCGAAATTCATCATTTGCGCCGATTGCAACCCTGGGCCGCAGATCAGATTCACTACCAATCACCTCCATCGTCTGTTTCAACGCTTTAAGAGGCGAAATCACCACTTTGCGCATAATCAAGTTAAGCAGAAACAGGCCCACTATCAGCACCATGAAATTGATGCCAGCACCGATTAAGAGCTCATGGTCAATCTCCTTATCCCGCTCGGCAAGGGAAAAACTCAGCCGTCCTGCACCTAAAATGGTTCCTTCCGGGAGGATATGGCAATTCAGGCAGTTAGTGCCATTTCGGTTACTCACAGCGGCAAAAGGCTCTATGATGGTAACAATTCGCTCACCTTTCACCTCTTTGACCTGAATAATTTTCTCACCATTGAGAGCGCGCCGATCAAGATCATCAATGGGTTTTTCGTGGTCGAAGCCTGGACCTAATGTCTTATTTACCGATTCAGAACGCAACATACGTACCTCAAGCACGCCATCACGCC
Organism: Candidatus Thiodiazotropha sp.; assembly: GCA_037382065.1. Classification (GTDB taxonomy): domain Bacteria; phylum Pseudomonadota; class Gammaproteobacteria; order Chromatiales; family Chromatiaceae; genus Thiodiazotropha. The sequence continues at coordinate 1,598 of JARRQF010000283.1, forward strand.
CCTTGATCTTATCTCTAAGCATTTCTCGGTTGCTCATGGTGCCGGTAAACATCATGGCATTCATACTATCGAGATAGCCATGCAGCACATCAACGATCTGATGTTCAGTTAGGCGTAATAACCTATCCTTTTGCTGTTGCGCCGAATAGACGGTGACTACCGTCATAATAAGGATGAAGATTAAAGCCATCGGTGTCAGGATTTTCCACTGCACAGAAATATTCTTCTCCATTATTACGCCTCAGGTGAAAACCTAGCCAAATACATATTTTATTTCGGCATTTACATGTAACTCTTGAATAATACGAATTGTACTTGTTAAAACTTATTGTAGGAGTGCCACAACGGCGTTTTGATGCCTTGTCGTGTGCCAACACACAGCGGCTGAGTGTCGTCATACTTACGATCGATTAGTAATAGTAGTTCATAGAGGATTATTCAGTGTTGAATTGCTAAAGAATTTTAGGATGCTTCCGACAATAGATATAGGTATTCCAATGGGCATACCGCTTTTGACTAATGCATTCCAACTGACAGCCTTGATATAGCGAAGTTTGAAGATTTTCAACTGATTAAAACCTTTTAAACCTGGTGAGCCCTTAGTTTGGGATGCTGCAATGATGCCCCCCAGCCCCGCCAGTGAGGAAAATATCAGAGAAGTCATTAGTTGGGTCATGACATTAAAATAAGAAGCACTATTTATGTTTTCATTAATATTATTGGGCGTAGCTGCTACTCAAACCTACAAAATCATAACTAATTTAAGGAGTCGCAAATGTTCAGATCGATAATCCATACACTGTTTTTAACCTTATCTATCATAGTATTAGCAGGTTGTAGTGCTAAATCAACACCAGTGAGTTTTAAATCAGACATCAAACCTATCATCGACAAGTACTGCATTGAATGTCATTTACCAGGCGGAGATGGTGCTAAAGCAAGCGGTTTTGTTATGCAAACTTACGATACTCTGATGAAGGGGACTAAGTATGGTCCAGTAGTGGTAGCGGGAAACCCGCTTTCGAGTTCATTCTACCGTCTGGTATCAGGAAAAGTAGACCCATCTATCCGTATGCCTCATGGAAAAGATGCCCTCTCTGAAACTGAAATCCAGAAGATTGAAGACTGGATTAATCAAGGTGCTAAAAATAACTGAATCTCGCACATGCTGACGTTTCCAAACTGGAAAAATAGGCACCGTATTGAAGCCATATAAATAACATGGTTTTAATCTAATAAGATTAATTGAAGGGATGTACGCTTATGATGGTGCAGAGCAAGGATCGCTCCTGCATATCCATAATGTGATGGAATAGTTAACTCAGACTTTGCCCGTTTTGAATGCCGAAACTTGAGTAACAATATTATTAATCGAACGACGTTATTCAATAGATAGCCATGACTATCGAAGCTATTTTCTTTAAAATCAGGAACCTGTTATTAGAATGGAGCGGTTAACCGGTTTTTTAGGTTTTAGCCTACCACAGGATATCCCCCCTTTTTATCCCAGTTTTGAACCGTTATCATGTGCCCTGACAAGAATTCGGCGCAGGTTGTTACGATAGCCTCGCTACTATTCAGAAACTGTAAGTCTCGATAGGCTGTCATAGAGGATGCCATGAAAAAAACCGCACAAACCCTACTTCTTTCAATGACTCTGTTTATTTTTCTGGCGTCTGACGCCTGGGCAGAAAATGTAAAGGTTCTGATGAAGACCTCTATGGGAGACATCACCCTGAGCCTGGATCAGGAAAAGGCTCCCAAAACAGTGGAGAATTTTTTACAATATGTGCGAGATGGCTTCTATGATGGAACCATTTTTCACCGTGTAATCAAAGACTTCATGATTCAGGGCGGCGGATTCACCCCCGACATGAAGAAAAAAGAGACTCGTGAAGCAATCGAAAATGAAGCGAAAAATGGCTTGAAGAATAAGATTGGCACCGTCGCCATGGCACGCACTTCAGCACCACACTCCGCTACTGCCCAGTTTTTTATCAACCACAAAAATAATGATTTCCTCGACTATCCCAGCCAAGACGGCTGGGGTTATGCTGTATTCGGTAAAGTCATCAAGGGTATGGATGTGGTGAATAGTATCGCTCGCCAACCCACTGGCATCAGTAGTGGTATGCGCGACGTTCCCAAAGAAAGCATCACCATTGAAAAGGTCAGCATCATAGAATAATCGAGCGCTGAATCACTATTTCATAAAAACCAATAGGAAAATTCATGATCACTTTGACAACCAACCTCGGCCCCATTCAGATTGAGCTGGACGAAGCAAATGCCCCTAAATCTTGCGAAAATTTTAAGCAATATGTCCAGGATGGATTTTTCGATGGCACAATCTTTCATCGGGTAATTGATAATTTCATGATCCAGGGTGGTGGTTTTCTTCCAGGCATGATTCAGAAACAGCCTAGAGATCCAATTGAGAATGAAGCAAAAAATGGGCTCTCTAATGAGGTAGGCACGCTTGCCATGGCACGAACTATGGACCCTCATTCCGCCACCGCACAATTTTTCATTAACGTGGCCAATAATAAATTTCTCGATTATCCAGGGCAGGATGGCTGGGGCTACTGCGTATTTGGTAAGGTTATCAGCGGCATGGATCTGGTCAATAAGATAAAAGGTGTAGCCACTTCCACTCAGGCTGGTCATCAGGATGTCCCTGTTGAAGATATCGTCATTGAGAAGGCTGAAATTACGGAGTGACGCAGCATCTCTTTATCTCAGATCTGCATCTGTCCGCCGATGAGGTGGACAGGGTGCAGCTATTTCTGCATTTCCTAACAGTGCGCGCTCCTCTGGCTAAGTCTCTCTATATCTTGGGGGATCTTTTCGACGCCTGGCTAGGGGATGACAACCAACAGGCTCCGATACCCGAAGTCAAACTGGCATTGCGACAACTCACGGAATCTGGAGTTAAATTAACCTTGATGCATGGTAACCGTGACTTTCTGATCGGCGAGCACTTCTGCCAGGAGACAGGCGCGGATCTGCTAAATGACCCTAGCCTGATCGACCTATTCGGCACTCCCACACTATTAATGCATGGCGACCTGCTGTGTAGCGACGATCAGGCTTATCAACAATTTCGTCGGGAGATCAGAGCGCCAGCCTTTGTCAGTCAATTCCTTTCGCTACCCATTGAACAAAGGATTACTGTTGCCAAAGAGTACCGAGCCAAGAGTGGTGAAGCCAATTCGCTCAAATCTGATGCGATTATGGATGTCAATCAACAGACTGTTGAGGACTACCTATCCAACTATCAGGCAGAAAGCATAATTCATGGCCATACCCACAGACCTGCGGACCACCACTTCCCTCTCGCAGATAAAAAAGCCAGCCGGCATGTGCTGGGAGAGTGGCTTAATGGAACGGCAGAGTTTATCTGTGTAACAGCTGAAGGGCTGCAGCGGGAAAAGATCACCCTACTGGGTTTCTAGTGTGGTGCTTCATACAAATTGACGATGATAGCGTGACGCTAAGCGGTTAGCCGCTAGGCGCGTGCCGCCGGGAATGGCTTCTCCCTTTCCAAGGCGCGCAACAACGCGGATG
>JARRQF010000284.1:0-5145 GCA_037382065.1 Candidatus Thiodiazotropha sp.
TTCACCGCCTCCGACGAGCGCACCGTAATCTATGGGCTGGGCGCGATCAAAGGGGTTGGAGAATCCGCCATTGAGGCAGTGATCCAGGAGCGCAGCGAGCACGGGGTCTTCCAGGACATCTTCGAGTTCTGTCGCCGCATCGACATGCGCAAAGTGAACCGCCGGGTGCTGGAATCCCTGATCCGAGCTGGTGATCTCGACGGCCTGGGCACCAACCGGGCCACCCTGATGCTGCAACTGCCGCTGGCCCTGAAACTGGCCGAGCAACACCATGCGATGCAGGCGGTGGGACAGAACGACCTGTTCGGCATGGGCGAACCCCAGCCGTCGGAGACCAGCCACGCCCAGGTCATCCCGGACGATGTGGCCGAGTGGGAAGAGGAGCAACGCCTACTGGGTGAAAAAGAGACCCTTGGGCTCTATCTCACAGGGCATCCTATCGACCGCTATGCCGAAGAGCTGCCGCATCTCGGCTGTTCCCGCATTGGCGAACTCAGCCTGGATACGACCTCGCAGGGTAACGGACAATATCGGCGAAGAGGGGTACCGGACGTCGTTGCCGGACGGGTCGTGAGCGCCAGCCATCGCCAGACCCAACGCGGACGCATCGAATGCACCCTATTCAACGAGACCTACGAACAGCATCGCGACCTGATCTCGGCGGACAAGATCCTAGTCGTCTCCGGGAGTCTGAGCTATGACGAATATCGGGGCGGTCTGAGCATTCGGGTCGACAACCTGCTGACCATCGAACAGGCAAGAGCTCACTACGCCGCGATGCTGAGAGTTGAGATGACCGGGCAGTCTGGCGCGCCTGATGACATGATGGAGCGACTGCAACAGATACTCACCCCGTTCCGAGGCGGCACCACCGGGATCCGACTTCACTACCGAACCGATCAAGCTTGCGCCGCAGGCTGCGAATTCATGTTTCTATCGGTCGAGCTTGTTTGATTGGGGATGATATTTCGATGGATGTGATGATCGGTGTGTGAAGACATGGCTCCATATCGCGGTGAGTTTCAAAGAAAAACCCGCGCTCTTGATATCTTCGGTACTGCAATGCAGATCAATATGGCAGCTTGAAAAATCCTATTGTACTGAATGTGTTCTCAAGTCTTGGTTCGGGCCTATTCGGAAACCGCAACGCTCATCATTCCGGCGCATACCGGAATTCAGTAACGCGTCGAATTCTTTGAATCCCAGCATGCGTTGGGATGACTCTGTTTTATGAAAACGGGTGTTTCTGGATAGGCACGGTTTCGAGTGGTTAAATTCGAACTGGCTGAAAATGTGGGGCCGCGAAATGCTCTAGACACATAAATTTGTTTGCGGTAGGCTAACCAAGATTCTATACAAGGAAGAGACTATAGTCAGGATGGCAGCGCCCGCCAACGACTGATCTGTCCTCAAAAAAATCGGCTTACTCTTCGAATTTTCTGTTCTCGCTGTGCGCGAAGGGCTGGTTGCGTGGTCATGATCCGTACAGAGACAAGAGTGTTGAACGCAAGGCAATGGGTATCTGGTTGACTCTATGCTTTATGAGAGTGTTTGATTTCTTCGATTGTTTTGAAAGAGTAGAGAACTGTATTCCTGTGCTGGATAGAAGGCGACTGCTTTTGTATGTTTGTTTGGAGCTGTAATGAATAGATTTCACTATCAATGGGCAGTGCTTTTTTTCTCTTTAATTTTAGGGATTGCTGTTCCGGGTTGTCTCTATGCAGATGGTTTTCGCTATAACCTTCAAGGTGGGGTTTATGTTCCTCCTGAGGGATATGCGACACCAGAATTGGCTTGTTTAGAAGGTGGTCCATATCACGATAAAAAGTACCATGACTTGATATGGCCTTGGGGTCCCGTAGATTGTCATATTTGGCAATATCCTGGTAACTATTTTTGTAATTTTTACAGAAATGATTGTGGTGGCGATGGCACATTGAAGATCGGTAGGTTTTGTCCGGAGGGTGAAGTGTGTGTGCATTACTATGTTACTTCCGAACCCAATAATTCATGTCCAAAAAAAGGTAATCCATCACCGGAAGGTAATCCCTGCAATCCGGCAACCGGCAATAAAATACAGACAGAAACCGATTTCAGTTCGGGCAACAACACGATTGCCGTTAAACGATACTATTCATCTCAAGGATCAAACAGCGGTTTTGGTGCGCTGGGCGGACATTGGCAGCATAACTATACCGCGCATTTGGATAGCTACAGTGTGCCGATTTACGATCAGGTCCAGCGGTTAAAGTCCTCGCTTTACAGTACGCCGGAGAGCGCTTGCGCTTCCGGTTGGGGTGAGCTTAAAAGCCGTGCATCCCTAAGTATGATTTCGGATGGCGGAGCGGTTTATGATGGCGATGTCTGCAAGATTCAGAAAGACGGTGCTACGGTTTTAGTGCTCCCGATCCACAACACGCTCTCAAACAAAGTGGGGTTGTATGATTCCGAATCGATCCATGTTGTGAATCGATCGAGCGGCAACGCCTATACTTTCCGTAATCAGGCAGGGCAGTGGCAACCCACCTATCCCACGATGGCTGGTTTGGCGGAGAATCAAACCGGTTGGCTGTTTACCGATGCCAATGGTGTAGAAGAGATCTACGATACGCAAGGCAAGCTGTTAAGCAGCCAGGATCGCAACGATCAAACAACCACCTTCACCTACAATACGGAAGGTGAGCTGGCTACGGTAACCGGCCCGTATGGCGATACCCTGGTTTATCACTACACGGATGGCCGTATCACGAGCATCACGACCCCGGAAGGTGATTTGGGCTACGGTTACGATGCTGAAGGCCGTCTCGACCGGGTAACCTATGTCGACGGCAGCGAGCGCCACTACCACTACGAAGACGCCAACTTTCCTTACCACCTCACCGGCATCACCGACGAGAATAACGCACGTTTCGCCACCTGGGCCTACGACGAGCAGGGGCGGGCGATTCTGTCGGAACATGCCGATGGGGCAGAGCGGGTGGAGTTCGCCTACAACCCGGATGGCACCACCACGGTGACCGACGCCAACGGCGCCGAGCGCACCTACCACTTCACGGTGCAACAAGGCCAGATAAAGGTCGACCACATCGACGGAGACCGCTGCGCCACCTGCGCCAACGGCGGTGTTAAAAGCTACACCTACGACGCCAACGGCTTTGTGGCCAGCCAGAGCGACTGGAACGGCAACGTAACGAGCTACACCCGTGACGCCCAAGGCCGGGAACTCAGCCGCACCAAAGGGGCCGGCACCCCGCAGGCGCGCAGCGTCACCACCACCTGGGACAGCGCGCTGAATAAACCCCTGAGTGTCAGTGAGCCTGGGCGGATCATCGAATACCGCTACAGCCCCGAAGGCCGCCTGCTCAGCCGCGAGGAGCGGCCCAGCCCCTAAAGCGCCGAGCCCCGATAACCCGGAATTAATTTTATAGAGCCCCCCTGACAAGGATGATCTGATGAGCGTTTCCGTCACCCGCACCCCCTTAGCATTCGTTCTGCTGACCACCCTCAGCCTCAACCTGGGACTGGCCCGGGCCGATCGAGTGGTCAGCTACACCTACACTGCGCAAGGGCAGGTGGAAACGATCGACGGCCCGCGCAGCGATGTCAGCGACCTTACCACCTACGGCTACGACGCCCAGGGCAACCGCACCACGGTCACCAACGCGCTCACTCAGACCACCCAGATTCCCGAGCACGACCCCGCCGGACGCCCGCTCACGATCATCGACCCCAACGGCCTCACCACCCACCTCAGCTACGACCTACGGGGCCGACTCACCGAACAGCTCCAGAGCGACGGTCTGGCCCGCCGCACCACCACCTACGCCTACGACCCGGCGGGCAACCTCTTTCCCACCTTGGAACAGTCAGCGTGATACATAGGCCTAATAAAAGCATGCATTGGACATTTTTTCCGTTGCGTAAATTGGCATTCACTATGCTCATTTTATGCCAATTTGCTCCACTCCAAAAATGGCACTGATGCAGGCGTTATAACTTTTGGAGAATGAAGTGGATGAAAATCGCTTTTTTAAATGGACAGGGCGAGTAAACTCTATTCTATTTTTGCTATTACTCGTGCTTTCGATAGGTTTCGTTATTTACGGCTTCATAAGTAGTAATAATTGGAGGAATCGCAATGCAGTAGAGGTGACAGATCTAGGGAATGCAGTTGAAGACATAGAAGGTTTCAGATTAAGTGATATCTCAATAGTTTGTGGCAAAGATATTCAATACGTTAAGCTGAATTCACAAGCCAAGTCAAAAGGGTTTTCTTCCGGTAGTGGTTACCATAATGTAACCAGAAATTTGGTTTTCTTTGTTGGTAGAGACATGAATTCACACTGGTTGTTCGATTCAAATATGTTTTTAATTCGCAAGATTGACCAGCTTCAAAAAAATGCTAATGATTGTAAAGAAAAAGAAACAGTATCTATATATTACGAAATAAGTAAGAGCGATACTAATAGCAATGGGAAGCTAGATGAAGATGACGCCATCACAATAGGTTTATCTAATCCCGATGGATTAAACTTCAGTGAAGTAGAAACCGGCATTACATCAGTGATAGATCATAGCATTGATTCAGTTGCTTCAGTCTTAACGGTTTTAATGCAAAAGGGTAGTGCGCTAATCATGAAGAAGTATTCTTTAGAGACATACAAGATGATATCGGAAAAAGAAATTACAAAGATTAGTAAAAAGTTATAATAAAGCCATTCATCGGACTCACCAAAGGCACACGCCGGTGATGCTTGCCGTTGATATGGATTACACATGATCGAGCGAAGTGCAGTATTCATAACTTTTTTATTATTGAGTGGAATGATAATGGCAGGAAATTGGTTTCCAGAAGACTATAAAACATTTCCTTTTCAAGAGGGTGATGTATTGGCGAGCCAAGAAGAAAATGGAAAGTATAGACTTAATAAGGTATTGCGGATTGATAAGGTGATGTTGAATGAAGGTGATTCAATCAATATTCAAGGGCAAATATTTACAGCTCTAGAAAATGATTTTCTTCTAGTTAGTGCCCGTCCATAAACAGGCAATTTTTGAAGAATACCGCCAAATGTTGAAAATCTATAATTGACCAAATAGATCGGAAATACCGTTTTTAAGCCACTTTCATTATATGTACTCATA
>JARRQF010000285.1:0-10942 GCA_037382065.1 Candidatus Thiodiazotropha sp.
AGCGGTCATCCGCGTTGTTGCGCGCCTTGGAAAGGGAGAAGCCATTCCCGGCGGCACGCGCCTAGCGGCTAACCGCTTAGCGTCACGCTATAATCGTCAATTTGTATGAAGCACCACACGATGAATCAAACGACCTTACAAGAGGCTGCCAATCGGCTCCAGGCGCACCTGGACGGCATGCCCTATCAGAACTATGTCTACTCCTATCCGCATAAGACCAGCTATCGAGAGTTCAAAAAAACCACCTTATTAAAAGAGGCCTGGGAATCGGAGAATAAACGCGCTCTTTTTCTTTACGTGCATATACCATTCTGCGAGATGCGCTGCGGCTATTGCAATCTATTCACCACCGCCCATCCCGATCCACAATGGGTCGATGACTATCTGGCTGCGCTGCATCGACAGGCCTCAGTCACGGCAAACTATCTAGGTGATGGCTTTCGTTTCGAGCAGTTGGCTATTGGAGGCGGCACGCCAACCTACCTGACCCCGGAACAGTTACAGCGGCTGTTTCACGTTCTGCGTAACGAACTCTCGCTCAATGCCCAGGGCATCTCAGTGGAGGTCTCGCCGGCGACTGCTGATGCAGAGCGTCTGGCGCTGTTGCAGCAGCAGGGCGTTACACGCATTAGCATCGGTGTTGAGAGTTTCGACAAAGAAGAGTTACATGCGTTGGGACGGCCTCAAAAACCAGATCAGGTAGATCGTACCCTGCTGCGTATCCGCGACATCGGCGTCGCTTGTCTTAATATCGATCTTATCTATGGCAGTGCTGCTTACTCCCTAAAGCGTTGGCGCTACACCATAGACCGTGCTCTGGCTTACCAGCCAGAAGAGCTATTTCTCTACCCCCTCTATGTCCGCCCATTGACCGGTTTGGCACGCAAGCAGCAACGCCAGCCGGAGGACCATCGTCTTGAGGCCTATTTCGAGGCAAGGGAGCGGCTTTTGACGGCTGGTTATCATCAAACTTCTATGAGAATGTTTGTGCGTGCGGATAGCCGCGAATCAAGGGGGCAATATCGTTGTCAGGAGGATGGTATGATTGGCTTGGGTGCGGGTGCACGTTCCTATACCCAATCGCTGCACTACTCCTCCCACTACGCAGTCGATTCATCGCAGATCGGGCAGATTATTAGCCATTACAATCAAGCGACAGAGGCATCCCTGGCACAGGCCACCTATGGCTATCGCCTGGATCGCGAAGATCAATATCGGCGTTATGTTCTATTGAGTCTGTTACAGGAGAGCGGATTGCAGTGTGCCGACTATCAGCAACGTTTTGGTAGCAAGGTATTGGACGATCTTCCAGAAATTGGGCTGCTGGAGGATTTTGGGCTGGGTGAACTGCAAAGCGAATTCATCCGGTTAAACGAGCGGGGTATCGCCTACTCCGACCTGATTGGAAGCTGGCTATTCAGCCGCCGGGTGCGAGAACGCATGACGGAATGGCACTGGCAATGAACTTAAGGGGCTTGGAAAAATGAATGGATCAGAGCTCTCTATTCTGTATCGCGGCAGCCTTTCGAGTTGCAACTACAGCTGTGACTACTGTCCTTTCGCAAAAGTCCGGGCCGACCGGAACAGCTTAAAACGGGACGCCGAGGCTCTTGCGCGTTTTGTCACTTGGGCAGAACACCAGACGAATCCGCTCAGTGTATTGTTCACCCCCCTGGGTGAAGCCTTTATATATTCCCACTACCAATTGGCGATTGCATCGCTAGGCAACCATCCTCAGACACGGCGTGTCGCGATTCAGACCAACCTCTCCCTGCCGGTGCAGGCTATCGAGGATTGTGCCAGCGATAAGCTAGCACTCTGGTGTAGTTACCATCCATCCCAGGTCACGCGGAAAAAATTTATCGATAAATGCTTTGCCCTATTACAGCTCGGTATACCATTCAGTGTCGGTGTGGTCGGTAATCGGGAAGAACTGGATGAGATACGCGCCCTGCGGCAAGCCTTGCCTGATCAGGTCTATATGTGGGTTAACGCTAATCGTGCCGAACAGATGGACTATCGCCCCGAGGAGCTGGCGCTGTTTCGCGCTGTCGATCCCCTGTTTGACTTCAATTTGCCAATCTATCCCAGCCAGGGGCGGAGCTGCCATAGTGGTGACCGAGTTATTTCGGTGGACGGCGATGGTCGCGTGCAACGCTGCCATTTCGTCATGGAATCACTGGGTAATCTCTTCGATGGCAGCTTTCAAAAAACATTCACACCCTGTCCTAATGCCACCTGCGATTGCCATATTGGGTATGTGCATATGCCCGATCTCAAGCTGTACGAACGTTTTGGCAGTGGCGTGTTGGAGCGCCGCCCGGAAAATCTTGTTTGATGTGTGTGCTTTGTGACATCCGCTGCTAAGCAAACGGTCTTTGAATGTCTTGAAGTAGACATATATTGATTTTTCGTGACTTAAAAACAACCACTTAAAATGAATGGTGCGCACCTTGCATGGTCTGTGTTTTTTGCATAAAACAGTATACTAACCAGATCCAATGAAACTTCAGATTGATCGACTAAATGTAGAGGCAATGGTTGCAGAGTTTCCAGAACTTTGCGCCTTGAAAGAACAACTCAGATTCGGCAACAGGGCTGAAATTCCCTTTCAGCAACTATCGACTCATCAGCTTGGTTTTCTGCATAGCTTGTATGAGCAGGGTGGACAGGCGATGGCGGGACATGCGGCACAGATTGCGACACTGCAGTGTGCGGTGAATGATCCGGGGCGACGCTATGCTGAGGGTGAGCTGGAGCAATTGGTGCCAGACATTGCCGAGTTTCTGCTCAATAACGCGATACGCGGTTGGCTTTTTAAAGCCAATGCTACCGGGAAGCCGATCGCCTATCTATTGTCACGAATCGATTTCACTCCGCCAGGTGAGGAAGAGACCGGACGCATTCTAATTGATCTCAAGGCAAATGCCATGGCGAGGCTTGCGACGCTCAGTCTGATGATTCGGGAGCGGGATATTTTGGGTAACTCCATCGCCGAGATATTCGCTGCCAAGGGTTTTCTGAAAGAGACACCTGCTCTGATCGCCGCCTATGACCGTTCAGCTGAAAAGTTCTTTGCCTGGCGTTCCGAGTATGGCCGGCAGTTTTCCGGTCGTGGTAGCGGAGTTTTTGCGGAGGATCCCTCCGCCTCCCGGCGCAATAGTGACTGGACCCGCAAAAGCTTGGTTGTGCTCTCGTCCAGTGGTGATTGGGCACGTCTGGTCAATGACGAGGAGATTCTTACGGAACGAACCCTGACGCTCGATGCACCGGGTGACATCCTCGGCAAGTATCTGCATAAGGCGGGTAAAAGCATGCGTTTCGATGAAGGGGTCGAGAATGCAGCCGAAGCGCTACAGGGTGATATGCCCAAGGGGCTTTTTACTGAACTGCCGGTGCACGGTTATATTCTGATGTTTCACCTTGAGCTTCACCACCATCTTTGGGTACATGTGGATGACATGCAGCCCTATGAATACCAGCCAGAGTTGAAGGATAAGCTGATTTTGCCACCCGAGCAGACCGATCTCATTGATATCCTGACGGCGGAGATGGATCTATTGATGGATGATATCGTGGCAGGTAAATCGGGTGGCACTACCGTACTCTGTGCTGGGCCAGCAGGGGTTGGCAAGACCCTGACGGCTGAGGTCTACTCAGAGATCATCAAGCGCCCCCTCTACCGTGTGCACTCAGGACAGTTGGGGCTGAATGTTACGCAGATGGAGCAGGCACTGAAGGAGACGTTAACCCGTGCACAGCGTTGGGGGGCGGTGATGTTGATTGATGAGGCCGACGTCTACATTAAACGCCGTGATGATGACATTGCGGCGAATGCCGTGGTGGGCGTGTTCCTGCGAGTGCTAGAATATTTCAATGGCCTGTTATTTCTCACCACGAACCGGGTCGACGATATCGACGAGGCGATTATTTCGCGCTGCATCGCCATGATTCGTTATCACGCTCCCGACTTCAAAGATCGGCGCAGAATCTGGGCGGTGATGACCCGCCAGTTTCAGCTAGATCTTGAGCAAGGCCTGCTCGAAACCCTAGCAAGGGTATTTCCTGAAGCCAGTGGTCGTGACATCAAAGGATTGACCAAGCTAGTGGCCAAGTATTGCCACCACAAGAGGGTTGAGCCGAGCCTTGAAGTCTTTCAGCGCTGCAGCATTTTTCGTGGCATGGAGCTTGTGGAGGATGAGTGATGTGACCGTCAGGCTGGCAGTTGCTAGCAAAGAGGGGTTGGCGATCAGCGAACACTTCGGCCATGCAAAGCGATTCTGGATCTATGAGGCGACATCCGTTCAGTGCCGTCTGTTGGAGCAACGCGAAGTGGAACACTATTGCTTGGGAAATCACTCAAGTAAAACCGCCATGGCGGGGATACTTGAATCCATTAAAGATTGTTACGCCGTTTTTATTGCCAAGATTGGTGATGGTCCAAGTGAAAAACTTGAAGCCATCGGTGTGCATCCTGTCTCGCAATATGCCTATGAGGCTATTGAATCGTCACTATTGGCTTATGTGAGCCAACTTGCCCAAGAAAGGGCGGATATGAAGGCGCAACATGTGGCGCAGTGGGTGCAGGGCCATCCATTGAAGCCGGCTCATGTGGATTGTGCCACGGCAGTGATGCTCAAAATTCTTGATGGGAAATGTAAAATGACAGAGGACGACAAGTCATTTATGACGTTGCTCTATGATGCCGTAAAGCAGTGTCAAGGTGCTTTGTTGGGTGATGACATACATCACTTGATCGCTGATGCGCGGGATCGGCTCAATGATGAACGGCGCAACTCCCTCTACGAAAAACGCGTCTTGGCTGAAACCATGATCTCGCGCCCGGTGATGAAAGGGTTTAAAACGATGATCCGAGAGCAGGGGTTGTTCGATCTACTATAAACAAGACACAAGAACAGCCAATAAGGCTGACATTAGGTTGAAATCTTCATTCCCTGTTAACACTGTTCAACCTAAAAAAATCAGTTGACCGCTCCATTCTAATAACAGGTATCTGATTTTGATGAAAATAGCTTCGATAGCCATGGTCACCTACTGGGTGAATCACGCTACAGCGTGAATAGCACGCTTGTGGCGGCACATGGATGTGGGTAGGCGTTAGTTTTGCTGAGAATCTCGGCCCGCAAACAGATTATTAGTAGACCTTATTTACTCGAGGTATACTTTTATTGATGTAAAGGACTGATTGTAGGGTATAAGAGCTATGAAGCCTGAGTTTGGGATTTTTCTACGGTTTTTTTATTAATTGTGATTACAGTTGTACTAATCATTCCCACTGTTTGTGCAGCAGATTCCTCTTCTCAGGGGCAACATAAAAAACCGGGATTTTACACCGATGATTTTCATATTCTTCCTGAGATTGAAGCAACGGTTTACTACGATAATAATATATACGCGACTAAACGAGTCAGGCAGGCGGATTGGGTTGCATTGATCTCTCCAAGGCTGGGCCTTAACTCTTTGTGGGAATCCCATAGCCTGGAAATAGACGGTGGTGCTGATTTTGGACGTTTCACAGACAATGCATCTGAGGATTATGATGACTATTGGCTGAATGGCAGCGCTGAGTTTGAGGTCAGCGATGATCGTCAATTGTATGCCATGGCTGGTTACGATCATAGCCATGAGGAGCGTGACTCGAAGGAGGTGAATAGTCAGCAAATAGATGAACCAACCACCTATGATACTCTGAATACTCAGGCAGGTATAAATCAGAAATATGGCCTTACTTCAATCAAAGCAGGATTTACCTATAAGCAACTGGACTACGATAATGTTGGTAGCCTCTATAACGATGATCGTGATCGCACTGAAACCGGATTAGGAGTTCGGTTTATGTATATATCCAGCCAGACAGCACTCTACAGTCAAGTGGTTGTAAACCGAAGAAAATATGCGGACATAAAAGATCAATTTGGATATCAGAAGAGTTCCAGTGGAAGTAACCTTATCGTCGGAGCATCACGGAGTTTTGGCAAAGGCAATAAATTCGATGGATATATTGGGCGGTTACATCAGGCTTATGATGATTCGAGATTTGATGATATCAAGGTGCTGATCTATGGATTGAATCTTCATTGGTATCCCTCCAGCAAGACAAAGATAACCGGAGAATTAGAGCGTACACAGAATGAAACGACTGAGGTAGATGCTTCAAGTTATCTATCTACACGTCTTGGTATGCAGGTTGATCAGAAACTTAGCAAGGATATTCTTGGATACGTGAATATCAATCATGGTATTGCAGACTTTCAAGGCGTGGCTAGGGAAGATGTGAGTGAATCATGGGGTGTTGGATTGAAATACTATCTCAATCCTTGGGTTATGCTAATAACTAGCTACACCTATATTGATAATGACTCTAATGATATGAATCGTCGCCATGGCATGCCAAGATGCTATGATTATAAACGGAGAGTTATTTACTTTACTTTGCGTATCAGATTGGCACCGTGATTGCTGATCTCAAGAAAATTAAGGCGCTTTTGTATTACTTGTTCGATTAGTGGCCTCTGCCGCCGCCAGCTTTGGGTCGACCATGACCCCCAGGAGATCTATTAGTGCCTCTTTGATAGACGTTACTGTGATTTCCAGAAGATCTGTGACGAGATTCGTAACCCATTCCAAACCAGGTCCATCCGTTTCTCTTCTTCTTATCTTGCCATCCATCATGCCAGCTATCCATCACTGAGGTTTCAGATTCTTGATCATCTCCAAACTGACTATTATCCCCACTGTCATTTGCCCATAGGCGATTAGCAGTGAGGAGTAGCACACAGATCAATAAAACTTTTGATGCCTGACTCATCGTGTTTGTTACCGTTGCGTATCAATGACCTTGGTGTCTTCCGTTACCGCCGGCTGGGGCGTGTTCAGATTGGGCATTGCCACCCATGGTAGCATTACTATTTCTGGAGTTGCTACTATTCTTACTACAAACAAACTATTGAACCAGTTGTGTTGAAGCCAAATCTATTTATTGACGTGCTTTCATGATAGAGCCAGACTATTTCTATTAGATTTCCGCTATCAGGCAATATGTTTCAAGTTGTTTCACTTTATTGATATCTATTGCAGCTCATGTAGTGTTTCGTACTGGTTTGAGTGTTCAATATAAGGTTCTGTATTAGGGGGCGACTGTAAAATGCGTTTGAGGATGGTATGGAATCAAAAAAATGATGCCTGGTGAGGATGGGCTCTCCATAGCCCGACGACTGCGTGCCAATGGTAGCGTGCCTATATTGATGCTTTCTGCCAGAGGTGAGGATATAGACCGAATTATCGGATTAGAGATGGGGGCAGACGACTACTTGTCCAAGCCATTCAATCCAAGAGAGCTATCTGCTCGTATTAAAGCGATTTTGCGTCGTACTCAAGAGCTGAATCATCAGTCTATTGGCAGTGATCAGCAATCCAGGACTTATCAATTTGGAGACTATCTGGTTAACTTGACCACTAATACGCTATCCCGGAATGGAGAGCATATCAAGCTGACATCGGGTGAGTTTTCACTGCTTGAAGTCTTTGTTCAGCATCCCAATCGGATATTGACTCGGGATCATCTTATTGAGTTAATCAAAGGTTATGAAAGATCCCCCTTTGATCGTAGTATTGATGTTCGAGTTACCCGGTTACGAAAAAAACTCGAGGATAATCCAGATCAGCCAATATTTATCCGTACAGTTTGGGGGCGTGGCTACATCTTTACGCCTCAAGGGGAACCAGAAGCGTTGTGATAAAGCATTTTCATATTGAAACCCTGTTTGGTCGTACTGCTACAGCCTTTACTTTAGCCTTCGTACTGTTTTCACTATTTTCACTAGGCTTGGTTGTCTATTTTGTCATCCTGCCATTGAAACAAAGAGCGGCGAATGATCTCGCTTCTTTGGCCGTTCTCACTGCTCAAATATGGGTAGAGCTACCTCCTGGTACACGCCCCGATTTTGAACGTGAAATGCTTGAGCACCATGACATTATAATAGGATTGTCACGAAGTGAACGTGTCGTCGTTGTATCACCAGCTTGTCATCTTAAGGGGCTTCTACAGGCGCTCAGTGAGCGGACAGGTGAACAGCATAAAGTATTTTCGGACCCTGAAATGCTGAACTGGCGGTGGGTAGAGATCCATATTGGAGGTCGCGATTTACAGGTTGGATTTGATCCAACGCGTTTTATGCTGCGAATACCCTTGACTTTGATTCTTATGGTTGTGGCTGGAACTCTGATCGCAACCGTGACATCGTTGTTGATTGTACGTCGAATAACCAGGCCATTAGCTGCATTGGCTAGGGCTTCAACACGTATAGGTGAGGGGCGTCATGGTCAGCCTTTACCAGAGAAAGGAGCCAAAGAGCTTTGGGAGTTAGCGCGAAACTTTAACCAGATGGAGCAGCAGTTGCAGCTGCTTATGGAGAACCGAACTGTGATGTTAGCAGGGATTTCACATGACTTAAGAACCCCTATCGCACGTATGCATCTTGGGTTAGAGCTGGCCGCTGATAAACTTGATAGTGAGCAATTGACAGGTTTACGTGATGATCTCAATGAGATGAATGACATCATATCAGCAACATTGCAGCTATCGAAAGGATTTTCAGATGAAGTTATCAAACAGACAGAGGTTTGTCATCAGATAGAGGGAGTTGTCCATGAATATCAACGTCAGAACTATCAAGTCGAGTTTCAAGGATTATCTGAAATCTATCATGATCTTCCGGTCATTGCGTTTCGTAGGGTATTGAATAATCTGATTGATAATGCGATTCGATATGGTATGGGTAAGCCTGTCATAGTGAACTGTCAAACTAGAAGTACGGCAGTTGCTGTATCGGTTATCGATCAAGGGCCTGGTATCCCTGCTGATCAGCGAGAGATTATTCTTCAACCTTTTAAGAGGTTAGAAGAGTCCCGTAGTCCTGCTTCAGGGGGTAGTGGTCTGGGACTGGCAATCGTAGACCAGCTTTGTCGCATGAATGGTTGGCGATTCGAGCTGGATAGTGGAGAGGATGGCGGAACCATCGCAAGATTGTGGCTTTCAGAGTAATTTAGCATGCCATACTTGGTATAGAGTACTATTATTTTCAGTAGACATAATATGTTTATGCCAAAATTGTTTCAAATTATTTCAATAATAATCGACTAAGCAACACCTTGATACAGCGATTAAAATATTTATTAGTTATGATATCCAACGTCGGAGGTGAAACCTCAAAGCCCTTACGAATTATTCGTAAAATCGATATTGGAGTAACATCATGAAGAACCTAACAAACAAAAAATCGCTACTAATAATCCTTCTGCTACTTATTTTTCAATCCCAACTCTCTGTTGCCGGTAGAGGTCATTTCAACAGGGGAAATGGAGGTGGTATGAGGATGCAGCAGCAGACAGGGGAGCTTGATTTAAATGAGGCAAACCATCTGATATTTATGAGGGAAGAGGAGAAGCTGGCAAGGGATGTATATACTATGTTTAGCATGATGTATCCCAATTCAGTAGTATTTGGCAGAATTGATGATTCTGAACAGATTCACACTGACAGAGTTAGGCAAACCTTGGAAGCCTATGGTGTGGAGGACCCAAACACTAATGATAACTTGGGAGTATTTACCGGAGAATCTTATGGTGAGTATTTTACTGCAACCTATGATGCTCTTATTTCTCAGGGCGCTACCAGTGAGCTTGATGCACTCTACGTTGGAGCCTTAATCGAAGAATTGGATATGCTAGACATAATAAGTTGCCCTGATATTATCCTTGAACAGGATAATGGCATTGAGTCGAATGCAGAATGTGGCTTGGTTTATACAGATAAACCTGATGTACAGAATCTCTATGAATCTCTTCTCAGAGGATCCTCTAATCATTTACGTGGATATGTCAGAGCAATCGAAGCAGTGATTGGTGAAGGTGCATATGTACCCCAGTTACTAAGCCAAGAAGATTTAAATGCGATTCTTGGTCGTTAATAATGATGCCGGATAAAACACATCTGACACCCTTGCCGGCCTAAGAAACGGCGATTCCTACAGCGCTCAAACGCGGCATTGATCCGCGCTTGAGCCGCTTGGTGGGTTCCTGATGCTGACACCCTCAATAGCATCACCTTGATTAACAGGCCTTTGTATCTATCCACTACAGAATCATCAACTGCCTTGGCTGTCCTCTCTTCTCATGATTTTTTTAGGTTTAATGGCTTTTTGAATGCTTTTCGATTCAATGGCGGTACGTTGTTTTATAAATATTTCAAGCTTGGTGGGTCTGCTGAATATTTTCTCTGAAGTGGATGGTGCTTCCTTTAGCTTCCCCTTAGACAATTTATTATGACTTTTCTGGACAACCGAATGATTGTTATTTGATTTATTAGTATGTGCTTGAGATTGCTTGCGGTGAGCAGCTAATGTTATGTGGTGTATAGCTGATTTATTTATCATATCTGTCTCTTTAGAAATTATTTACTGCATAACCACTACCGGTCAGTACATCCGACGCCAGCCTATAGTTATTTCTTCATAATGGTCCTATCGGAGATAAAACTATTTCAGTATATTGAATAGGTGCTTGATTCATGCCGAGTGGGAATATCCTCACTCTGCCTGGGATTGCCAGCATTGCTATCTCCTTGTTTTACATGTGGTTCAGTGTCTGATAACCAGTAGCTTAATAGCTGAACCTCAGGCGTAATCAGGCATCAGTAAATTAATTACAACTGATATATTGAGAAATAAAGTCCTACTTGATCACGTTTCTTTCGTGGAAATGTAAAATAATTAAATGATGATTATATTTTATCCTACTTAGACTTATCTGTCGTGATATGGCTGAGAAATACTCCAGTTAGTTCTTGCGTTTTTGACACACAATTTGCTGGTCCATGGTGGCACCGAGGATGAGTATGGTTATGTTATATGTGCTATCAAAA
>JARRQF010000285.1:10947-15655 GCA_037382065.1 Candidatus Thiodiazotropha sp.
TTATGAGTGATGGAGAATGTAGGCATTGGCATTATCTTTGCTATAGCAAGAGCTACATTTGAGATCAATTTAACCTAAAAAGATCAGTTGGGCAGCGTGAAGGGTACGTTTGTGGTGGTGCAAGGCAAGGATCGGTCCACTGATTTTTTTAGGTTTAACCAAGGAGTAGAACAATGACTCAGCAGTCGTATGAAGTGATGCAAGATGGTGGCGTACCAATCAAGTCTTGGACCCGAGGCGTGCCCTTTGAAGCAAAGGCAAAAGAGCAGTTAAAAAATATCTCACGTATGCCTTTTATTCACCGATGGGTGGCGGCGATGCCGGACGTGCATCTGGGTAAGGGCGCTACAATCGGTAGCGTGGTGCCAACCCTAGGAGCAGTAATTCCTGCTGCCGTTGGTGTCGATATCGGGTGCGGTATGATGGCAGTGAAGACGAGTCTGAATGCGGGGCAGCTACCCGATAGTCTGGCTGCGCTTCGTAGTGCTATTGAGCGTGCAGTGCCACACGGTCGTTCGAGTGGTCGTCGTGGGCGTAAAGTGCGTGATAAAGGATCATGGGAGAATATACCGGATGATGTGATCAGCGCATGGATGCCACTGTCAGATCAGTTTGATCTGTTGAAGCAGAAGCATCCGGTTCTGAAAAACACAAATAATAGTAATCATCTAGGAACGCTGGGTACTGGAAATCATTTTATTGAAGTCTGTCTGGATGAGCAGGATAACCTATGGTTGATGCTGCATAGCGGCTCGCGTGGTGTAGGAAATCGTATCGGTACGCATTTTATCGAACTAGCCAAGAGGGATATGGAGCGCTGGCATATCCACCTACCGGATAGCGATCTTGCCTATCTACCGGAAGGAACCGAGCACTTCAATGACTATGTTGAAGCCGTGGAATGGGCTCAGAACTTTGCGCAAATCAATCGCCAAGTAATGATGGCTCGTGTGATTCAGGCGGTTCGGGACACGTTAGGTCTTCCATTCGAAGCGCAACTGGAAGCAGTCAATTGCCACCATAACTATGTTTCTCGAGAGCACCACTATGGAAAGGATGTATTGGTTACCCGCAAGGGCGCAGTTCGAGCCAGAACGGGTGAGATGGGAATTATTCCCGGAAGTATGGGGGCGCGATCGTATATTGTGAGAGGTCTGGGGAATGAGGAGAGCTTTTGTAGCTGCAGTCATGGTGCGGGACGCGTGATGTCACGTACCCAAGCGAAAAAAGTTGTGTCACTGGAAGAGCATCGTCAAGCAACGGCGGATGTTGAGTGTCGTAAAGATGAAGGGGTGATCGATGAGACGCCCTCAGCCTACAAACCGATCGAAAAAGTCATGGAAGCGCAGAAGGATCTTGTTGAGGTTGTTTATACCTTGAAGCAGCTGGTTTGTGTGAAAGGTTGAATGATCGGAAGGAGTTATTGTGATTGAAATAGATGGCTCACTAGGAGAAGGAGGCGGCCAGATTCTGCGAACGACGCTCAGTCTGGCCATCTGTCTAGGATTAAACGTACGTGTCTATAATATCCGGGCAGGTCGAAGTCGGCCCGGTTTAATGCGTCAGCATTTGGTATGTTTGAGAGCGGCAAAAGAGATATGTGGCGCCCAAGTAACGGGTGATGAATTGGGTTCTACAGAGATCAGTTTTGTGCCAGGTGTCGTTAAGGCGGGTAGATATCACTTTGCGATTGGCTCAGCCGGAAGCACAACCTTGGTTTTTCAAACCATCCTGATACCACTACTGCTTGCTAATGGCATGAGTGAGGTGTATCTGGAAGGTGGTACACACAATGGTATGGCACCAAGCTTTGATTTCATAAATCACTGCTTTTTACCCGTGATTTCTTCAATGGGGTGTCGGGTGGAGGTTGCGCTTGAAGCGTATGGTTTTTACCCTTCGGGTGGTGGTCGATGGCGTGTGCGCATCTATCCGATGGTTGAAACCATGCCAATGGTTCTGATTGATCGAGGTGATATTGTGTCACAGTATGCTGTGGTTACTTCTGCAAACATCCCAGCCCATGTTGGTGAGAGAGAGTTAGGGCATGTTAAAAAGAGATGTTTGTGGTCAGAAGCTTCGTTAATCCAGCGACATGTGAAGTCGGTTGGTTCTGGCAATATTTTATCACTACGAGTGATGAGTGAGGCATTAACCGAAATTTTTGAATCGGTGGGTGAGAAAAATGTCCGTTCTGAACGGGTTGCGGGAAGAGCTGTGCGCGATATGATGCGATATATAAAGGCCGATGTTCCAGTTGGTGAACATCTCGCAGATCAGATTATTTTACCAATGATGTTTGGCGGTGGTCGTTTTAGATCACTTGAGCCCAGCCAGCATTTGCTGACGAATATGACGCTGATAGAGCACCTAACAGGAGTTAATATCAGTGTGGTTAAACTTGAAAAAGATCGCTGGGAGGTTAATGTGCCGCAGTTAGAAGGGTTTGGATGCTTAGTTGGTAAAAATAAAATCAGTTTCGAATTTTGAAATTTCAGTAAAGGGCCAGTGAAACAACCAGATGAGTGAAGTGAAAAAACATTCTGAAATGGAGATCTATCTTGTCGGCGGTGCCGTGCGCGATCAGATGTTAGGGCGGACTGTTTCAGATCGAGACTGGGTGGTGGTTGGTTCAACACCTGAGGTGTTGATAAGGCAGGGTTTCCAGCAGGTAGGTAGTGAGTTTCCCTGCTTTCTCCATCCCGAGACTAAGGAAGAGTATGCTCTGGCTCGAAGTGAAAAGAAAACGGCAGCTGGACACAAGGGATTTATCTCTAATTTCAGTCCCGATGTGACGCTTGAGGAAGATCTCTGCAGAAGGGATTTGACAATCAATGCTATTGCGCAAAGTGTTGACGGCCAAATAATCGATCCTTTTGCTGGTTCTGAGGATTTAAAAAATGGTGTGTTGCGCCACGTCTCCGATGCCTTTGTAGAAGATCCTCTACGGGTCCTTCGGGTTGCCAGATTTGCTGCAAGATATGCTGATTTAGGTTTTACTGTGGCACCAGAGACCATGTCGTTGATGACGGATATTACCCGTTCAGGTGAGCTTTCGCATTTAACGCCAGAGCGCATCTGGAAAGAGATGTTTCGGGCACTATCCGAAATAGAGCCGAGCCAGTTTTTTCGCGTGCTTCGTGAGTGCGGGGCCTTAAAGGTTATCATGCCTGAATTGGATAGGTTGTTTGGTATTCCACAACCACCTCAGCATCATCCTGAAGTGGATACTGGTGAGCATGTCATGATGTGCCTTGATATTGCAAAGAAGTACTTCAATCATCCCATCGTGACCTGGGCAGTATTGGTGCATGATTTAGGTAAGGGTGTCACACCTGAGACTGAGTGGCCAAAACATATCAAACACGAAATCAAAGGTGTGCCTCTTGTGGAGTCCATATCTAAAAGGTTCAAAGTGCCACGAGATTATGCCGACCTGGGTAAATTGGTGACACAATATCATTTATCCTGCCATAAGCTATTAGAGCTAAGACCTCGATCGATTCTACGCCTGCTTGAAGCCGTCGACGCTTTTCGCAGGCCAGAGCGACTGCACTACTTTGCCGAAGCATGTGAGTCTGACGCTCGGGGCAGATTAGGAATGGAATCGCGTGATTACTCAAATAGACAATTATTGCTTGGCTGCGCTTCTACAGCGATGAAGGTGGATACCAAGCCGCTACTTGATGAGGGATATCGGGGAATAAAACTGGCCGAGCAGATCAGGCGAGTCAGATTACAACGGATTGCCACGTATTGGCGTACTGCGAAAGGATGACCAGAAAGATGCAGTACTTGATAAGATTTAATTCTTTATATTTTATTCTATTTGTCAGTTTTTTCATCATTGAGATATTGATAGCACTTTATGTCAGAGATGCTTTTATCCGGCCATACCTTGGAGATACCTTCGTTGTTATTTTGATTTATTGTTTTATCCGTATATTCCTAAATACTCGGGTTTATTCAACAGTTATAGCAGTATTATTGTTTTCATATAGTGTTGAAATAATGCAATATTACCATTTGGTTGATTTATTAGGACTGGCTAACTATACACTTGCTAGAATTGTTATAGGGACTTCATTTGCTTGGACAGATATGGTGGCTTATACCGCAGGGGCAGTTATTATTGGAGCTGTTGAGTATTACTGGCATTCTGGAACGACTAAGCGCGATTGTGAAATTCTTAGAAATTAAACCCGGCAAAATTCTTAAAACATTCAATCATGTTGCAACTAAAAAGATAGAATTCGCATGGGTCAACTACCCCGTCCTAAAGGACGGAGCTTGTTAAATAAGCTGGGTTGACCAGCGGAAGCTGTCACCGCCGGCTACGTTTGCAATAGGTCGTTAACCCACGTTGGGGTGCTTCCTCAGCCTCGACCTCTGGAAGGATTGGATCATGCTGGTGAAAGGTAAACCTAAAAAATCAGTTGACCGCTCCATTCTAATAACAGGTATCTGATTTTAAAGAAAATAGCTTTGATGGTTACGGTCACCTACTGGGTGAATCACGCTACAGCGTGAATAGCACGCTTGTGGCGGCACATGGCGGCTAGGTTGAAATCAGGTTTGTTATCTGAGAGCTAGTGTGGTGCTTCATACAAATTGACGATGATAGCGTGACGCTAAGCGGTTAGCCGCTAGGCGCGTGCCGCCGGGAATGGCTTCTCCCCTTCCAAGGCGCGCAACAACGCGGATGACC
>JARRQF010000286.1:0-5078 GCA_037382065.1 Candidatus Thiodiazotropha sp.
CCAATATATGTGGGTGATCTTCTGTGGTGGAAATGGCGGTATTGTCTTCCTATTCAGCTTAGGGTAGGTAGTTAATCCTAAAAAAATCAGTTGACCGCTCCATTCTAATAACAGGTTTCTGATTTTGAAGAAAATAGCTTCAATGGTTATGGTCACCTACTGGGTGAATCACGCTATAACGTGAATGGCACGCTTGTGGCGGCGCATGGAGGCGTTGCAACTCCTTGGAATAGCGGGCTATTCCGCGTCGTGCATGGATGCACTAGTGTCGCGGGCACATGGATGTGCAGGAGCGACCCTTGCCCTACACCACCACAAACGCACCCTTCACGCTGTCCAACTAATCTTTTTAGGTTAAAAGTTTAGACGAATCGCATACCAACGCTACCAAGCCCTTGAAAGCGGACATTTACGTTATCCCCCTTCTCCACAGCAACCGCTGCAGTAATCCCGCCGGTCAAGATGGTTGAACCTGCCGGTATCTCTTCGTCGCGCTCGGCTAGCATATTAGCCAGCAATGCGACACTGGCTGCCGGGTGACCAAGCACTGCAGCACCAGCACCCAGATCAATAATCTCGCCATTCTTCTCTAGCACCACCCCGAGTGTTGTCAGATCGAGACCATCGGGTTCCGCACACTGACCACCCAATACAAAACGCGATGAGGAGGAGTTATCGGCAATCACACTCACCAGATCGAAGCGAAAATTCTCATAACGCGAATCAATGATCTCGACGGCGGGCATGACAAAATCTGTCGCTGCCAATACGTCACCAATATGGCAGGGACCTCGTAACACTTTTTTGGTAACGAATGCCAGCTCAGCCTCAACCTTGGGATGAATCAGTTGATCCATCTCAATCTCGCCACCTACGGGCCGGTCAAAATAGTCGGCCAGAAAACCGTAGATCGGACTCTCCACGCCCATCTGTTTCATTTTGGCGCGTGAGGTAAGTCCCACTTTCATACCCACTATTTTAGTGCCTCGCTTGAGCTTGCGCTGCTTGATAGCGTATTGCACATCGTAGGCATCTTCAAAATCCATTTCAGGGTAGCGATCTGTTACCTTGACAGCATCTTTGCACTCAAGCTCACTTGTCTCTAAATATTCAGCCAGCTCTTCAATCTGTTCTTTACTTAGACTACTCATCAGGCAACACCTTTCTGTTTCGCTAGTTCAAGCGCAATATCTTCAATCATGTCTTCTTGTCCACCAACCATTCCACGACGCCCCAGTTCTACCAGAATGTCTCGGGATGGTACGCCGTAACGCTCCTGAGCCCGTTTGGCAAACAGTAAAAAGGAAGAGTAGACACCGGCATAACCGAGCATTAAGGCATCTCTATCAAGACGGATTGGAGCATCCAGCATGGGAATAATTAGATCCTCCGCTACATCCTGAATCTTATAAAGATCGACCCCAGTTTCTACGCCTAAGCGATGGCAAACGGCGATAAAAACTTCGAGGGGCGTGTTACCGGCACCCGCTCCCATACCCGCTACGGAGCCATCGATGCGATTTGCCCCCGCTTCCACAGCTGCCAGGGAGTTTATAACGCCAAAGGAGAGGTTATGGTGACCGTGAAAACCCAGTTCGGTCGCAGGATCCAACGCCATGCGCACCGCGCTCAAACGCAGTTTGACATCGTCAGGCATCATGTAACCGGCGGAGTCGGTGATATAGATACAGTTGGCGCCATAGCCTTCCATCAGCTTGGCTTGCTGGATCAATCTCTCAGCATCGGCCATATGGGACATCATCAGGAATCCCACCGTATCCAACCCCAGCTCACAGGACTTCTTGATATGCTGTTCGGAGACATCTGCCTCGGTACAATGAGTAGCGACTCGGATCGTATCCACACCACAATCAGCTGCCATTTCCAGATCGGGTACGGTGCCAATTCCAGGCAATAATAGGGCAGAGATCTTAGCCTGCTTCACATGAGGACGGACAGCACGCAAATACTCTTCATCACTGTGGGCGGGAAAGCCATAATTAACGGAAGCACCTGCCAAGCCGTCACCATGAGTTACTTCAATCATCGGCACTCCGGCAGCATCCAGTGCTGAGGCGATGCTAACCATCTGGTTGAGACTTATCTGATGCCGTTTGGCGTGCATGCCATCACGTAGCGACATGTCATGAACGATAACTTTTCTATCTTTTAGGTTCATTGTATTTCCCCTATACCTATTGTGGTTCCAGCACCAATGTGCCGTTGAGGATCTCATCGGCGAACATCTCGGCGGTCCGCAACCCAGCAGCGGTCATGATATCCAGATTGCCAGCATACTTGGGTAGATAATCGCCAAGCCCTTCAACCTCCATGAAAATTGAAATCCGCTTACCATCGAACACAGGACCGTTCTTCAAACGGTATCCGGGAACATACTTCTGAACTTCAATGATCATCTCCTGAATCGAGCGGGTAATCGCCTCGCGATCTGGCTCATCCTCAGTAATGCAATGCACGGTATCGCGCATCATTAACGGTGGCTCTGCCGGATTGAGAATGATGATCGCCTTGCCTTGCTTGGCACCACCCACCGCTTCCACCGCTCTGGCTGTAGTCTGGGTAAACTCATCGATATTCTTGCGTGTGCCGGGACCCGCCGACTTTGAGGAGACAGTGGCAACGATCTCGGCATATGAGACTGGCTGCACCTGGCTCACTGCAGCGACCATCGGGATGGTCGCCTGACCACCGCAAGTCACCATATTGACATTCATTTCACGCTTGCCAACATGCTCTTTGAGATTAACCGGCGGCACACAGTAGGGCCCAATTGCAGCAGGTGTCAGATCGATCATGATGGCGCCTTGCGCCTGCACTTTATCGCTATTGTCTTTATGCACATAGGCAGAGGTAGCATCGAAGCAGATCTGGACACTGTCCTCTCGCATATGGGGTATCAGGCCATCCACGCCATCATGGGTGGTCTTGAGACCCAATTTCTTGGCCCGCGCCAACCCTTCCGACTTGGGGTCTACACCGACCATCCAGACAGGATTGATGACCTCACTACGCAAAGCCTTATAGAGCAGGTCGGTGCCGATATTGCCAGGACCAATCAATGCTACGTTGATTTTCTTCATCTTTGACTCCAAAATAAACAGGATACGTCTAAACAAAGCGCACCGAGGCCGACCCGATACCGCCAATGGAGACACGCATGTAGTCGCCCGCCACCACCGGCTCAAGAGGCACTAGCGAACCAGAAAGAATCAATTCACCAGCCTTCAGAGAGACGCCTAAACGACCGAGCGTATTGGCCAACCAGACAATACAGTTGATGGGTGAACCAAGAGCAGCAGCACCCGCACCGGTAGAGAGCAGATCACCGTTTTTCTCCACCACCATGCCCAGGGTACTAAGATCGAGTTTGCGCGGGTCTACCCGCTTATCACCCAGCAATAACAACCCACACGAAGCATTGTCCGCAATGGTATCCTGGATCTTAATTTTCCAATCTTTGATGCGAGAATCGACAATTTCGAAACAGGGCATGATGAAATCGGTAGCACGCAATACATCGGCTGCAGTCACTCCTGGTCCATCAAGGTCATGCTTTAGAATAAATGCAATCTCGCCCTCAGCACGTGGAGCAATCAGTTGCTCACTGATCGGCATCTCCTCGCCATTGCCATAAACCATTGTATCGGTGAGGTAGCCAAAATCGGGCTGATGAACATTAAGCATGTTCATGACTGCCTTGGAGGTAACACCAATCTTTTTGCCAATAATCGTTTCACCATCAGCTACCCTGCGCTCAACCATACGCAAGGAGACATGGTAAGCGTCATCGATCGTCATTTCCGGCTCACGCTCAGTCAACGGCGACACCGCCACCCGATCACGCAACGCTTGGTAGAGCTCATCTCCCAGCGTTTGAATTTTCTCTTCAGTCAGCATGTATCTCTCCTCAGAGCTTGACGCAGATATTGGTAAGTTCGGAATAGAACTCAAGGGAGTGAACACCGCCTTCGCGACCGACACCTGACATCTTAGATCCTCCGAATGCAGTGCGCAGATCACGCAAAAACCAGGAGTTCACCCAGACAAGGCCTACCTCAAGTTCGGCGGCAACCCGATGAGCGCGCGAGGCATCCTGTGTCCAAACCGCTGCGGCTAAACCGTATTGGGTATCGTTGGCTAGTTTGATTGCCTCCTCATCACTGTCAAAGGGACGGATATGACAGCAAGGACCAAAAATCTCTTCACGCACGACCGAGGCATCATCAGCAAGCTCAGTCCAGATCGTCGGTTCCACCCAGTATCCGTTGCCCAGCGCCTCGGGCATCTCTGCCTCGCCACCACCAGTGATCACCTTAGCCCCCTCATCCTTCGCCTTTTGATAGTAGGAGAGGACCTTGCTTTTATGCTCCTTGCTAATCAGTGGTCCCATGCTGGTGGCCACATCATCCCAGGCACCGAGCTTCAGTTTTTCGGCCGCCTCTTTCAGACGTTCGACAAAGGTTTCAAAGATAGGACGCTCTACATAGATGCGCTCTGTGCCAAGACAAACCTGACCACAATTCGCAAAAGCGGAACGCATCGTGCCCTCTATCGCCTTCTCAATATCACAATCTGCAAAGACCACAGCGGCGTTCTTACCACCCAGCTCCATGGAGGTCTGCACAATATTGTTTGCAGCCGCCTTCATAATGGCGGCACCGGTTCCGGTCTCTCCGGTAAAGGTGATTCCGTCAATACCCTGATGAGAGGTGAGATATTCACCAGCAGAGTCTGGACCGAAGCCATGGACGACATTGAAAACACCCTTTGGAATACCGACCTCATTCATTACCTCTCCCAATAAGGTCGTGGTACGGGGAGTCTCCTCGGAGGGCTTAACCACCACCGCGTTACCACAAGCCAACGCTGGCCCAACCTTCCAGGTCATTAGTAATAGGGGCAAGTTCCAGGGACTGATGACCGCAATCACCCCCTTGGGTTTCCGCACACCATAATTCAGAGCACCCAGGCCATCGGGCGTGTCAAGCATAAAACTCTCAGTCGGGACATTCTTTAAAAGATCTGCAAACACTTTGAAATTGGCTGCGCCACGAGGA
>JARRQF010000287.1:0-5043 GCA_037382065.1 Candidatus Thiodiazotropha sp.
AACAATGTTTCCCTAGATATCGGTCCAACTCGTCATGGAATTACTCGCGGTCAGACGATCTACTTTTTTGACCCATCCGGTAATCGCAACGAAGTTTATGCTGGTGGTTATACTGCCTATCCTGATCATCCTATGCGTACCTGGGATTTTGACCAGCTTGGAAAGGGTATTTTTTATCACGAGCGTGTTCTTAATGATCGTTTTCTTACGGTATTAACTTGATGGATATTGCGGTTAATGAATCGCAGGTTCATTGGCGAGCTGCGGCGGATATGGTGTCTGCCGCTGCTCAAAAGGCTGCGGATCTGGGAATTAAAATCAATGTTGCAGTAGTGGATAAAGGGGGCAACATGCTTGCCTTTCAGCGTATGAATGGTGCTTTCCTTCACTCTATCGGTATCTCTCAGGATAAGGCTTATACCGCTGCAAGTTTTGGCTTCGCCACCCATTTATGGATGGATGAGATCCGCGATATACCTCAGTTAAGAGAGGGAATCGTTCATCGTGATCGCCTGGTTATTTTTGGTGGCGGTCTGCCGATTAAGTTGGATGGCGTGGTTATTGGTGGTATCGGTGTGTCAGGTGGTTCGGAAGAGCAGGACGAAATCTGTGCCAGGGCAGGGCTGCAGAAGCTGGGACTTGAGGCCTAATGCTTGGTGATGGGTTACCGTCTTGATTGGGAGGCGGTGACTTATCTTAAATCGTTTACATTAAAAATTAATTTATGAGGTCAATCGATGCCATTGATACAAGCAACCATTATGGAGGGTCGCACCCAGGAACAGAAGGAGGCCTTTTTTAAGGGTATTACTCAAGTTGCTGTTGAGACTCTGAACGTCAAGCCTGAGCAGGTACGGGTGATTATCAATCAGGTGCCGACCACGCATTGGGCGATAGGCGGTATTTCGGTAGCTGAGCGCGATAAAGATAAATAGCGACGATGCGCTTTCTGATGCTCGGTGCTGGGGGAATCGGTGCCTACTACGGAGCACGATTAGTATCGGCTGGTCATGATGTGGTTTTCGTGGCTCGTGGTGAACACCTTACTGCGATGCATGAAAATGGTTTATCGATACGCCATCCAGATTTTTCTTTCGAACAGAGAGTGCAGGTGGTCGACCAGATTGTTTTGGCTGATGACTATACAGTGGAAGATTTTGATCTGGTGGTACTGACTATGAAGTCTGGTGCTACAGATGAGGTTATGGCGTCACTCCATAATTGGCTTGATGATTCATCTGTTCCGGTGCTATCGCTGCAAAATGGAGTGGATAATGAATATCTGATTGAGTCTCGGGTCGGTCGAGAACGGACGGTTGGTGGGCTGGCTGTGCGTATTGGCGGACATATCACTGAGCCAGGAGTCATTGAGGCGACAGGACAAGCTCAAATCGTTATGGGGGCTTGGAAAAATGCGTTGCAGAATCCAACGCTACACCAAAGACTCTACCCCATTGTGAAGCAATTCTGCGAAGCGGAGATACCGACGACACTGAGTGACGAGATACAAAAAGAGTTGTGGCGCAAACTGCTGATTAATAATGGCGTCAATCCGCTCAGTGCATTGACCTGTTGTGATACCCGCGCTTTGACCTCTGATCCTGTGCTGACGCGAACGGTTTATCAGTTGATGCAGGAGGCAGCAGCAGCGGCCATTGCAGATGGTGTGTTATTGGATCAGTCAGACGTCGAAGAGATGTATCAGTTGATCTGTCAGTTCGATCCTATCAAGACCTCAATGTTGGTCGATCTTGAGAAACATCGTCCACTGGAACTTGATGCGATCAGTGGCGCGGTGATTTTACGCATGCGCAAACAGGATCAGGTAGCGCCGCTCACTGAATTGATTCAGGCGCTACTGAGTAAGCGTATTGAGACTCTTGCTCAGCAGTAGATTTATTGGTCTGTTCTCTGGCTAGAGAATAAAGACTAACAGGCAGGGTAGCACGATAACAGATAGCAGATTGCCGATGGCCACGATGGAGGCTACCTGAGCGGGAAATTGATGATAGCGCTCGGCCATGAGGAAGTTCATCACGGCAGGTGGCAATGCTCCGAATAGTAGGATGAGCTGTGCTTCTGAGGGTTTAAGTTTGAGCAGCAAAATCGCGACTTCAGCGAGCATCAGGCCGACGGCTGGGCAGAGCAGGCCAATCAATAAGCCAAGTCGCCAATGAGCAAGGTCGATTTGAGATAGGCGGGTACCTAGGGCAACCAGCAATAATGGAATCGCAACCTGCGAGAGCATTTCCAGTCCAGGCAGAATCATTGCGGGGGTATGCAAACCGAACAGATTGAAACTGATACCGGTGAGGGTGGCGAGGAAGACTGGGTTGCGCAGCATCTCACCGGGATGCAGTCGCTGACTGACATACCAGATTCCCAAGGAGTGGTTGAGTCCGGCAGAGACAACAAACGCCATTACGGCGAGGGGCAGATACTGCTCGCCAAAGGCGAGGGTCGCAAGAGGTAGCCCCAGGTTACCAGAGTTATTGAACATCATTGAGGGAAGGATGGCCCTTTCTGGTAGTCGCATGGTCCGGGTGATGGGGAGTGCCAGGAGACCTGAGCCCAGTACGACGATCGCAGCGGCAATTGTGATGTCACCCATTTGGGAGAGATCAGGAATCTTTTCGGTGAGAACGTAGAGGAGTAATGCAGGAACAAAGAGTGACATGTTAATGCGATTGGCGGCATCTAAATTGATACCACTGAAGCGCCCGTAGAGAAAACCGATTAAGACGATCCCAAATACAGGGGCTGTAACGCTAAGGACTTGGCTGAACAAATCTAAATGAACCTGGGTTAAGTTTCAGAGTTGCTGAAGTGCTTTTGGTCTTTAACCTAAAAAGATCAGTTGGAGAGTGTATGGAGCGGTCAACTGATTTTTTTAGGTTTAAGCATCTTCGCAACCACTTCAGCTGTTCGGCGAATATGGTTTTCGTTTTCTTGGCAAGCTTTGGTGATATTTCGTTCCAGGGCAGCATCGCAGATCGCACTATGTTCGGCATGCACATCTCTGGGAACAGAACGATCGATACGCGCTAGGTTTCGATAGCGTTTGTGTTGATCGTAGAGGGTTTCGTAGAAACGCCGCAGCCATTTGGAGTGGCAGGCAGAGATCAGAGCAAGATGATAGGCGCGATTGCGTTCTTCCCATCGTTCGAGGTCAGGCTCGGTAGCTGTTTCGATTTTGGAGAGTTGATGAAAACTGGCAATAACACGCGCCTCCCATTCGTCATCGCCAACCTCGAAGCTTTTTTTCAAGGCTAAGGTTTCGAGCACGACACGCATATCGGTGATGTCTTCCAGATCGTCAAGGGAGGTGACCGAGACGCGGAAACCGCGCTGGCCTTCGGTGGTGACAAAACCGTTCTGTGTGAGGCGGCTCAATGCCTCGCGCAATGGTGTCGCGCCCATTCCATAGCGCTGTTTAAGCAACTCAATGCGCAGCTTGCTGCCAGGCTGAAACTCTCCTCGGATGATGTCGTCGCGCAGTTTGCCATAGGCCTGATCGGTCAACGTTTTCGGGGGGTTGCCCAGTGTTTGGTCTGTATCGGAAAGGGGAGGCATAGGTATTTCCCTAATAAATCAACAAGATGGCTTTTTGGTGAACATATAGAAAAATCAATTATTGGTCAATTGGAATAAATATCGATTATAATATAAAATATCGACAAAATGTAATATCAGCGATATAATTTTTTTAGTTGGGCGCTTGTAGGCAGGTTTTCGATATCTGCCTCAGGTGGTTTTCCTGTCTGCTCCGCGACCCGATAGAAATATCATTTCTTTATCTCTTGGATGGTGACTTCATGAATGAGATTAAACACTTTATTAACGGCGAATATGTAGCCTCTGCATCGGGTAAGACCTTTCCTAACATTAACCCTGCAACAGGTGAGCAGATCGGTGTTGTTCATGAAGGTGGTCAGGAAGAGGTCGATGCAGCTGTAGAGGCTGCCCGTAAGGCAATGAAAGGAGAGTGGGGTCGTCTGCCAGTAGCAACACGCATGGAATTGCTACACAAGGTGGCGGATGGGATTAACGCTCGCTTTGATGAATTTCTTGAAGCGGAGTGCCTGGATACTGGCAAACCGAAGTCATTGGCCTGCCATGTGGATATTCCTCGTGGCGCAGCCAATTTCAAAGTGTTCGCAGATCTTTTAAAGAATGTCCCGACTGCGAGTTTTATGCTCGACACACCCGATGGCCTGGGTGCTCTGAACTATGGTGTGCGGAAACCCAAGGGTGTGATTGCGGTCATCACTCCCTGGAATCTGCCCCTATTACTGATGACCTGGAAGGTTGGGCCGGCGTTGGCTTGTGGTAACGCGGTGGTAGTTAAGCCCTCCGAGGAGACTCCCCGTACCACGACCTTATTGGGTGAGGTAATGAATGAGGCTGGTATTCCAAAGGGTGTTTTCAATGTAGTCCATGGCTTCGGTCCAAACTCTGCTGGTGAATATCTCACCTCTCATCAGGGTATCGACGGAATTACCTTCACCGGAGAGACTGGAACCGGTGCCGCCATCATGAAGGCGGCCGCAGATAATATTGTGCAGACCTCCATGGAGCTAGGTGGTAAGAACGCCGCCGTGGTCTTTGCAGATTGCGACATTGAGAAGGCGATTGAGGGCACGATGCGTTCCGCTTTTGCGAATTGTGGTCAGGTTTGTCTTGGCACAGAGCGCATCTATGTAGAGCGTCCTATCTTTGAAACCTTTGTCGAGCGCCTGAAAGAGGCGGCCGAAAAACTGAAACTCGGTGCCTGGGATGATGCGGCCACCAGCATGGGGCCACTGATCAGTAAGGAGCATAAACGCAAGGTCCTCTCCTACTATCAGAAGGCGAAGGATGAGGGGGCTACGGTGATCACTGGCGGTGGCGCGGCAGAGATGCCCGAGGCGCTAGGCAACGGATACTGGGTGCAACCGACGATCTGGACTGGGCTTGCCGATGATGCCTCGGTCGTGCGTGAAGAGATTTTTGGTCCTTGCTGTCATATCCGTCCCTTCGACAGTGATGAGGAGGCAATCAAAC
>JARRQF010000288.1:0-5000 GCA_037382065.1 Candidatus Thiodiazotropha sp.
GTCACCATTTCGATAGTCGTACTGCTTTTATCAAAACTGATGTCGATATTTCTTTGCCCTGTGGCAAATTCACTCTTGATAGCCCTGATTACCTTTTCATTGTTCAATAACTCTTCCATGGTTACAGAACCGTAGAAGTCCCCCTCGCATAATACTTTGTATGATACCAACATCCCACCATCCATTTATCACTCCTTATTTGAGCTAACAATACCCCTTGGCGAACTCAGACAATAGCGCGATACTACTCTTGCTCTCTATCACATCACTCTTTTGATTGTCCCCAATTGTTGCTAGTTGCTATATTTTAGCAATGATATGTTGAGAATAGCCTTGCTCTAAGGCAAAATGCTCATCTTGTATGATTTCGCTCGGCACATAATCGCCCTTATATTTTGCAACAAAGAGATATAATGAGTATATATAAATAAAAGGATAGAGCATGGCAAAAGGTCAAGACGCCAAAAAAAGCGTGAAGAAAAAATCAGAAAAGACATTGAAAGAAAAGCGCAAAGATAAAAAAGCGAAGAAAGCGTAAGGGCCATATGGCTCTTATCAACTCCTTTACTCCGTCATTCTGAACTTGATTCAGAATCTTTAGCAAGGGCTACTTGCCCTATTTTAAGCAACTTATTCTTTTTCTCCATCTTTAAGATATACTGTATTAGATAATTTCGCAAGTTTTATGAGAAGAAAGTATTTTTTCCCTCATATTTTATATAAATTGTTCACTATAAAGGAGCAATATGCGTAAAATTTTTATATTTATAGCACTAACTTTATCTGTTACCTTTTCTATATCAGATGACAGCTCAACAATCAATAAATTGGATTCGCAAAATAGCAAAACACTTGAAAAACAACAAGAGTGTAGCACGCTAATCGCAAAAGATACCACCTTGAAAGAGTTGCAAAAAAGTGGATGTTGCTCACACCATGGTGGAGTATGCGGTTGCGAAGATGGGCGTGCTAAATGTTGTGATGGAACATTAAGTCCAACATGTGGATGTGATTGATTTTGACTTGATTGCTTGAAATTTTATTTTTGGGTACAGATATTCCGTCATTCTGAATCTTCACAGGTGGAGATTCAACGCCTAACCCTTATATTGTGGAAATTCAACGCCTGACCCTTATATTTGGATCACTTTCTGAAGAACCTCTCAAAGCATCTTCAAGATGCTTTGAGTTTAATTGATATATTACTAATGCACTCCAAATAGTTATAATAAATGCGACAATTGAAATGATAAACAAAACTATTTCATAGATAGATTGTACACCTACGGTTGTTAATACAGTAATTAACAAACCAATAGCCGCAGAGGATAAAGTTACAAGTGTTTTGTCTCTTTCCATTTTAGTTTGTATCCATGCTCCTAACAAAACAGAATAGTGAGCAATATTTTTTCCTTCTAGCTCTTTTAACAATCTTTTTTGTCTATCATCATCTGATTCTGGCAAATTTATCCTTTTGTATGTTTAACGCCTCAAATAACCGGACTCTGAAAGTGCGCAGCGCTTTTAGAGGTCCGCGTTGATTTGATTGTTAGTACAAGCGTTATCTGAATTAAATTTGTCATTTGCTGTGGGTTCAAATACTACGGTAGAACCCACAATCCGGTAAAAAACAATATTGCAATTATTACTGCTACCGAAGGGATTAATGTTATCCAATTAACACCGGTATGGAGTTCATATTCTTTCCCATCCCAAAGGTATTTCATTTTGATCGCGTTGTATGTCATCGCCAGTATACCTGCATCATGGAAAACCCGTGCTTTTCGTCCAGTTTCAGTTATATTGGGTTGATACGGGCCGTCTTGTGTTGTGCTTCCACCAACCTGCGATTGTGTCCAAACGTTGAACGACGTTGCGTCTCCTTTTCTATCCCATGTATCCCACTCAATGAACCAGACCTTATGGTGTGTTTTAACTTCTCTAATACATTCTCCTCCCCACTGACTATATAAAGCAAAATGCAAGTTATACACATTGTACTTATAGCGTTTCTTGTCTCCACTCTTATGGATCCGATTTGATTCGCTCATTATTGCTCCTCTAATTTTTCCTATTTTGTGTAATAACTATTTATTCAACCTACATTATATATAAGATAGCTTATATTTATATAAATAAATAAATAAATTTGAAGTTATTGGTAGAAAATATTTTGTTTTGCCATATTTTTAAGCTAAAATGGAATAAACATTAATCTTCTCAACAATAAGTATGTTTGTTTATCAGAAAAATATCTTCACAAAACCACTAAGTATACTTTTGTTTAAAGTAGAGATGTACATAAGGGAAAGATTTTATTTTTTATTGATGTTTATTTTTGGCTGCAATTTAGCAATGAGATAATCTTCCAAAGCCAAAGATATATAAGAATATTCCTCAGGAAAACCTATCGTATAAATCCCTTTAATATCTTTCCACCTATCTTGTGCTTTATAATGACCTCTTCCTTCATTTTTGTCGGTGGTAATAACATGATTTAACAACCTATAAGATAGACCGTGATTTTTATACCGCCCACCACCTCTTGAAGCACCTACGCCGATATATACTACTTCTTTATCTTCAGCGATAAGAGCATAGACTCCACTTTTATCATGATTTGGCACAGAATCTTTCCAGTCCCAACTGTCGCTCCATTGCGGTATTTCTTCATCCTCGCACCAATGTTTTTCAAAAAAACTGTGAGTTGCGCATATTACATCTTTCATTGTGCTCATAATTATCTCTTTACCAAACCTTTATCATTATACAAACTATCTCGCTCCACAGGTTCAAACCCTGCATTTTTATAATCCTTTGGTAAAGTCTAACGTTTAAAATAAACCAATTTATTTATACTGCTCTTTCAATTGCCATATAGGATGGTCTTCACGAAGAGAACCTCTGACACACCTTACATACAATCTATTATGTTTATCTCGTGTTAGTGTAGAACCTGGAAATTCTTTATCTTTGTACATAATAGCGTATGCGGCTTCGCTAGGTTTGTTTTTATATTGTTCAGATGTGGCGCTCCAGAATTCACCTTCTCGAATAAATTTAACGAGTTCATTCGGTGCTTGACCAATATTAAGGCCAAAAGAGCTAAGCTCGAGCCTAGAAGGAAGTCTCCAATCATCAAATCCGTCAAGCTGTAAATTTTCACAATAAGTGGCTGCTGTGTCACCACTGGTATCTGAACAACTCTCCTGAATTCCACCATATAAACATTTTGTGGCATTGACGTTGGTCATATCCATCCATGCTTTTTTGACATTTCCAATTGCATCGTTGTTTTGCCACATTAATCCAGTTTCTTTGTCTGTGCATGTTTGAGTGTCTCCTGCTTGCAAAACAATGACACTGAACATAAAGAACAGTAAGTTTTTCATGGTAATTCCTTCATCTGATATAACGTTTGCCATAAGCCGCGCGAGGTACGAGCGTCAGATTTGATGGCGTTGTTAGATAAAAGATAAGGTGTCAGGTGATAGTGATAGCACATTATTTTCCTTTTGTTCTTTTTATAATATTATTTACAGTCGGCTGTGCCAATTTAAGTATTTTAGCCATCATATGTTGAGAATATTCTTCATTTAATTTTCATAAATTATAAAATAATAGTATAGATAAACTTAGGCTATCACTATCACCTGACCCCCCTACTTCTGTTCGTA
Organism: Candidatus Thiodiazotropha sp.; assembly: GCA_037382065.1. Lineage (GTDB taxonomy): Bacteria > Pseudomonadota > Gammaproteobacteria > Chromatiales > Chromatiaceae > Thiodiazotropha. The sequence continues at coordinate 3,678 of JARRQF010000288.1, forward strand.
CAATTCTTCAATTATGGCGGGAGCGCCAACGTTGTCCCTATATAACTCGGCGTCAAAACCAACAATAGCTTCAGTTTTGTTTCGATTACATCGGGAACCCGTATCCAGATGTTTCTTTCGTTGCTCAACGATCGACTGTGGAATTTATGCAATTCTTCTTTCATGATTATCTTTGCCCAACGTTTAAAATGAGCCAATGAATTGCCCGCAGGGTAATTTATTGGCTCCACTGATTTGTTATGCATTTTCTCTATCCCCGTGGCTTGGTGGAGTTGATACCACTAAAAACTCCAAATCCTGCTCATGCTCATTGCTTAAAGTGTGTGCCACACCTGCAGGAATATGAAAGCCCTCATTAGGCTGAAGTACATTTATATCTCCTGACACTTCGAGTGTTGCTATGCCAGAAAGAATATAGAAAAATTGTTCTGCTTTATTATGAAGGTGACGAATTTCCGAAGCACCCTGAGGAACACGTTCTTGTATCACACTTAAGTTTTTAGAAGCGACAAGGTGCCATCCGTGACAGTCGGCTCCCCACAAGTAATGATCGCCATTCTTTATAGAAACAGTAGGCACGCTATTCTCCTCTGACTTGTTGGACAGTTTCGGTTCCCAGTGCTAGAGAAACAGCTTTTTCAATATGTATTATCATAGAATCAAATAGTGGTGCAGTAATATCTTCCGCACGAATCAACAGCGGCAGTTCGGTATTTGCCAGTACGATTCCGGCTATTCCCTCATCCCTCAGTTCACGAATAATTTCAAGCACCTTTAAGCGCGACGTTTGGCGTATATCTCCCAAGGCAAGCTGTTGATAAATAACGTCATGAATAAAGTCTCGGGATTCTTTTGGTGGAGTGACGATTTTAAGTCCATGCCTTTCCAATCGCTCCCGATAAAAATCTTGTTCCATGACGAAGTTTGTCCCGAGAAGCCCTACGGAGGAGATTCCCGCTTTGGTGAGTGCTTCAGCCATCGCATCTGCAATATGTACAAGCGGGATGTTCAGTTGTGCCTGCACATGTGGGGCAACTTTGTGCAGTGTGTTAGATGCAATCAGAATGAAGCTTACCCCTGCCAGTTCAAGCTTGCGAGCAGCAGTAATAAGTATCTCTGCTAATTGGTCCCACTGTTCATCGTGTTCGAGCTGAGCGATAGGATCAAAGTCCAAGCTGTACATCACCAACTCGGCAGAGTGCAAAGCACCTAGCCGTGACTTTATGGAGTGATTGATTAGGCGATAATACTCTGATGACGACTCCCAACTCACACCTCCGATAAGACCAATTGTATTCATTTTTCTGCCTTATAAATTCTTTT
>JARRQF010000289.1:0-4964 GCA_037382065.1 Candidatus Thiodiazotropha sp.
GAAGTAAGTACCGTGGGCATGTCGGCAATCACCATTCTTGGCGCTTCAGTAACCGGCTGTCCCGATAGTATGCGGACAATCATGGTGGCCGCCAGAGAGGCAACGGCAAAAGCTCCCGGTGAAACCTGAGAAGCTGGGCAGGGCTTGCCATCTTCCATGATGGTCAAGGCTTGACGGACAACCTGAACGACCTGTGTGTCGATAACGCCGGCGAGTTTATAGATAACGTGCGCAAAGGTTTCGGTATAGCTTACGTTGTTCACTGACCCGGTCTCGGGTAGCTGGAACAGACGTCGAAAAGTCCATACAGTCCCTTTTGGAAAGTAGACGCAAGCGCCACCCCATCCAACCGACAGTGCAGTGATCATCGGCTTGCCGTGTTTTTTGCATGCGTCGTGCAGAGCTACGATACCGGACAAATCCAGAAAATCGATCGTGTCGAATACAATATCTGATGAAGCTACAATGTCATCGACATTGTCCGGGGTTAGCGGTTCGTTGAGTTGTTGGATATCCGCTTGAGGATTGATGTTTCTTATGCGACGAGCTAGTCCATTCACCTTGGGTAGACCGATATCCGCTGCTTCGTAGTCCTGCCGATTTAGATTGTGGTTATCTACCGTGTCCCCATCTGCAAAAATAAACCTTTCGAATCCCAGTCTTGCTGCCGCTTCCGCCAGGGTGCTGCCTATCCCGCATCCGGCAATAAGCAATCTGCAATTGCGAATGCTTTGCTGCGTTTCTTTGGAAACATATCCTGCATTTCTCAGCACCAATGAATCATAAGTGAAAGTCATTATTTTGGCCTGGTTAGTGTGTGTATTGCTGTGTTGATGCGCTATGCAATAGTGAAAAACATAGCTCATTGTCTAAAGGTTTTGAAAAATAGTAACCTTGAATGTATTCGCATCCAGTGCCTATCAAGAAGTCAACTTCCTCTTTGGTTTCAGCGCCTTCGGCGATGACTGATAAGCCTAATCCGCTGCAAAGTTGGATGATGGATCTTATTATTGCTTGGTTTCTTTGTTCTTCTGCGACATTGACTACAAATGCTCTGTCTATCTTTATTTGATCCGCGGGTAGATCCTTAAGGTATGCTAGTGAGGAATAACCGCTTCCAAAGTCATCAATCGAGATTTCGATGCCCAATTTTCTGATTTCGTGCAGCTTGGCAATCGAGATGTCCTGATACTTAATCGCAGCCTGTTCAGTAATTTCAAATTTAAGAATACTAGGGCTGCATCCATACTTAGTCAGAAGGTCGCGTACTGATTGAATAAAAAAATCCTGATAGAGTAATTGAGGGGAGATATTGATGGCAATCCTGATATTGGGCAAGTAACCTGAAGTTTCCCACTCCGCACCCTTCGAAATGGCTTTTGCGAGTACAATTTTTTCGATTTCAATGATCAAGCCACTATTTTCTGCATAGGGAATAAATTCATTGGGTGATAAACTGCCCCTCGTTGGGTGTTGCCATCTAAGCAAGGCTTCCAATCCAACTACCGCGCCTGTAATGGCATTATATTGGGGTTGGTATACCAAGTAATATTCATTGTTGTTGATGGCTGTTTTTATATTCTGTCTCAATTCAAACATTTTGATATACGTATTATTTATTTCAGAATTAAAAATAAGATAGCCATTTTTTCCATTTTCTTTAACTTTTGCTGTCGCCATGTGTGCGTTTTGGATCAATTCGCTGGTGCTTTTTGCATGTATCGGAAAAAACGAAATTCCAATGCTGCAAGTGATATAAAATTGATAGGCATTTGTGCTGATTGGTGTTTCAAAAATATCAATACAATATTGAGCGGTATCTGAAACAATACTTGTATCATTTTGATATCTTATGACTAAAAAGAAATCATCTCCTTCGTACCTGGTTAGAATACCTCTATTGAGAGTATGTTCATTTAAGCGATTGGCAATGGATCTCAAGGCATCGTCACCTATGTGATATCCAAAGCCATCGTTTATCTCCTTAAAATTATCGATGTCAATGTGCAGCAACGCAAGATTATCAGTGTTCTGGTCAGTATTAGAAATGTACTTGTTAAGATGCGAAATAAGAAAAAGACGATTGGGTAGGCTTGTCAAGTTGTCGGTGTGTAATAATTCATGTAACTCGATGTTTTCTAATTTAAGTAGATATCCTATTGAGAAAACAAATGGCGTGAGAAATATTAGAAATAGACATCCGCCAATATAGGAGCGCTTCTTGACGTTGTTTAAAACGTCGTTTAAGTAGCTCAGTTCGACTTCCGACGCCATTACAACAGTTTGATCATTGCTGATTCTTATAGGTATGAAAATGCCTCTAAACTCTCCCCATTCGTCCTTGTAATCAACTATTCTGATTGTGTGATCTTTAAATGTCGATACTAATTCACTGCTTGCGGTGTCGTAGAGGTGGTAATAGTGTAATTCCGTACCGTTATTGAGTTCTTCCTGTGTTGCGCTTGACGCTATTACATAGATTTTTTTGTCTTTTAAAACGACAGAGTACAAAAAAGCTAAGCCCGCTTGTTTGGTGAAGGATGTTAATTTTCGAATGTTTTTCCAGTCTTCTTCTGGTGTTATTGAGTCATGTTTGATTGCGTGTTTAAAAAAACGCTCTCCAAGTAATTCATAGACTGCATAGGCACCTAATTTTAATCGTTCGTCAACTGCGGCTATTGCTTCTTCTTTTTTTATTGTTAGGGTATTTGTGGTGTATATATAAACACTTAGAATATAGATGATAAAAGAAAACGCTATTAAGATATATTTGTATTTAACGGCGTGCTGTTTCATTATTTAGCTACTTTGTTCCCTGTATGCAGTTACATGGTGCCTATCCGTCTTTCACGGAATGTTACGAGGGCGTGTGCTCTATCCGATAGTTCTTCTCTGTCATCTTGTGTGTGTCTCGGCTGTCGGATAAGTTAGGTGAGATGCGTCGTTAAGTACTATTAGTCCGTTCTGCTGTGGCGTAAAAACGCTGACATCTTTCCTGGGTATACTTCTTCAGCATAGTATAAAACCCATAGTGGGTCGCGCAGACTATGAAGCGCAAATCCCTTGGGTGCGATAGGCAAGGCATATTTCGGTTGGTAAGGTGGCCGCATAGCACTGATATGCGACGGGGTAGATTATTGCAATGACTCTGGCTGCGACTCCAGTGTCTGAAGTACCATGTGATAGATGCGGTCACCCTGGATCCGCTCGATTCTGACGGGAAAGAAGTCAAGTTTCGGGGCGAACCATATGGTGTAATCTGGAGGGCCGGACTCCTTGCGTCGCTTCACTCTCAGGCAGTCAAAGGTGCCGTAGGGGGTTTCGATGGGTTCTTCTCCGTCAACCATGAACTGGTAGGTTTTGAGTTTGCCTCCATCGGCTACCTGGTAGTCGATATGCATTTCCCCCTGGGCCAGATGTCGTCGTACTTGCAGGTGTTGGCTGAGTTTGTCTTGGGTGCCTGAGAAGATAGGTTGGGACCAGGTGATGTCGTGACTGCTTGTGTCGGCGACATGGTCGTTCCAATCGAAGGTTACTTCCATGTTCTCGGAGCTTTCTTCCTGATCCTGGTAGCGGTATAGGTTGGGTTGTACCCAGTCCGGGTAGAGTTTTCCCCGACTCTCCTCCAGGACTTCGTTGCGACTGAACAGGCCCGCCAGAAAACCGGGAATGGTATGCGCGGTATAGGAATAGCCACCTGCGTCCAGGAAGTTCAGCTCAAGGTGCAGCTCGCCCAGAGGAACGATGTTTCGATGTACGCTGAATGTGGCCGAGAAGGGCTTTAGGAGCGGGTCCTCGGCGTGGACCGGGTAACCCGTCAGAAGCAGCAGGAAGAATCCAATCCGGATACGAACTGCCAGACCGGCGGGCCGTGTTCTCCGGTTGCCGATCTGGGGTCGGGATTCAGCGGATCTCATCCTGAGTGCTGTAAACCACAGGTTGTTCGAGTCTCTGTCCATCCAGAATGACATCTCCATCTTCATTCATCATCAGGCGTTTTTCCGCGAACCACCGAATCGCCAGGGGGTAGAGCCGGTGTTCGCTTTCGAGTACCCGAGCTGCCAGGCGCTGTTCGTCGTCGTCGGGTTCGATCGGTACCTGCGCCTGGGCAATCAGTGGTCCTCCATCGAGTTTTTCCGTGACGAAGTGGATACTGGCGCCATGCAGTTGGTCACCGGCCTCGATGGCGCGGCGGTGCGTATCCAGACCGGTGTATTTCGGCAGTAGCGAGGGGTGGATATTCAGCATGCGGCCGGAATAGTGACGTACGAATTCGTTTGTCAGGATGCGCATGAACCCAGCCAGAATCACAAGCCCTGGGTCGTGTGCGTCGATCTCTTTCATCAATGCCTGATCGTATGAGATCCTGTCCGGGTATTCCCGATGGTCAATTACCCGGGTATCAATGCCCGCCTGTTCCGCTCGCAGCAAGCCTTTTACACCGGGGCGATTGCTAATTACCGCAGTGATCCGTACGGGAAGGGCATCGGTCTCTGATGCATCGATGATCGCCTGCAGGTTCGAACCGCTTCCGGATATCAGTACAACCAGTTTTAGGTGGGTTTGGGAGGTCATCCCAGGTGACCGGTGACCCGCACGACTGCCGCCGTGTCACTGTCGGTTTGCTCAATCGAACCCAGTCGCCATGCGGATTCACCACTCTGACTCAGGAGTGCCAGGGTCTGTTCAGCCTGTTCCGCCGCGACACAGACAACCATGCCGACTCCGCTGTTTAAGGTTCTGAGCATCTCATGGGCAGTCAGATTGCCCTGTTCGCGCAGCCATTGGAAAACCGCGGGCAGCTCCCAGCTATCGCTGTCTATGACCGCCTGACAGCCCTGGGGTAGGACCCGGGGAAGGTTCTCCGGGAGACCCCCGCCGGTGATGTGGGCGAGGGCGTGGATCTCCACCTGTTGCATCAGTGCCAACAGAGATTTGACATAGATCCGGGTGGGCGCCAGCAG
>JARRQF010000290.1:0-4962 GCA_037382065.1 Candidatus Thiodiazotropha sp.
GATGACTTCGTTGGTAAGCCGTACCGCTTTAATGAAATCTACGCCAGTCTGGAACGCCAACTGGGTCTAAAACTCATCTACAACAACGAATCTCCCGAACATGAGCGTCCGGTCCTCACCCTGGAACCCGAGATGCTGGACGATGTTAGTGATGAATTGCTCGCCACACTCAAGGAGGCGTTGGAGACACTCAATGCAGAGCACATTAGAGAAACCATCCATCGTATCGGTGAGAAAGACCAAGCCCTGGAACGCGTCCTCATGCGGCTAGCCGACAATTATGACTACCCGACCATCCTCAATGCGCTCAATAAAGTAGAGCAATGACTGGTACAGCGATGTCAACGAAATTGGGGGCAATCGGATGAGACACCCCATAAATGTTTCGATTCCAGGTTACATTCCTACACAAATAATCTTCTACTATGCAATGACAAGCCGATAACTACGCTGAACTGCCCGCTGACCTAGTCGCCAATTCTCTTTCCTGACCTTGGCATAGGCTTTGATGCAATCGATTACCCCCAACACCGAAAAGTAGTGCCGATTGTAGTGCCTGACACTGCTCACCCAGTCCTCCGGATTCAAACCAATACGTTCAATGGTTAGCGAAAGCTCTGCGGGTATCGCCAATTTTTTGTCCTCCCGTATGGCACGCCCCGTCCAGCCCACAAGGCGCCGTTAGTCTGCCAGTTAAAAATCGATACACTTTGCCTGTTCTTCTCCTTTCGCGCGCTTGAAGGGATAAAACTTTATGGGTTGATGTTTCGATACTTGGTTTGCTTTGCTAGATTTCTGTTGCTTGCCATAGGCTTTAATACGTTCTTGGATCGGGGTAAAATCCGAGCGCTCCGGCGTCACCGCCAAACCTCCCCGTATCGGATTGAGGTCCACACAGCCAGGCACGGCGTACAGAACGGGAGATACAGTGGTAGTAGGGGGTGGATCCAGGCTGACCAGGGTTTCGCGAGCGCGCGTCGTTTCAACCTCCTTGTTGTATCCGATGGGTTTTGGAAAGGCTCTCTCACCTATGGCAATATGGAAATCTCTTAATTGATCGGGCGAGAGACTCGAAACCTCAAGTAATTGCCATTGTCTTAACAGTGCTCTTAGTAGCTTGCACACCGAATACAACTGTTTGTAACAAATTGTATAGTTTTGTCTCGCTAACTTAGCTTTGCGTATCCACTCACAACAATAGAATACTAAACGTAACGGTCTCTATATCGTACGCAACATATACTCCTGTTTGATTAAATGATGTTAACAGGCGTTATAGATATGAATGGAATTTCAAAAACTTCTCTCTACGGATTTCTATTGTGCATTTCACTACTCGGATGCAATGACAAAGATAGTAAAGATGAGCAGTCATCATTATACAAATACCAAGGTGAATGGGCGGAGGTCGGTACTGGACTCGCCGTAGATATTCAAAAGGAGAGTGCAATAGCTTATCGCTCCACGCGTGAGACATGCTCAATCATATCGAGATTCGACACTCTGGCCGATGCAGAATCTGCTCTAACCCATATAACCTCTGGGAGTAACTCAAATAATTTCTCGTTCATCCCAGCAGGACACAGTGAATTTTATCGCATCGATCTAATTTCTCAAAATATTCCTGAGGCATGCAGAAACGCACCCGACCCACAGGCATTCGATCCGGAATTCATCTTTAATCACACATGGAACGCCCTCAATGACTACTACCCATTTTTTGAGCTTAGGGGCGTTGATTGGGTAAAACAACGGGAGATATTCAGGCCCATGGTAAATCCCGCCACCAGTCAACAGGAACTATTCTCGATTATTTCAGAGATGTTATCGCCACTTGACGATCATCATGTTGGCCTGTTGGTCGATACCGATGATCTACAACAGCACTTCTCACCAGGCCGAAACTCCGGATGGCTGGCAAGCGCTTTAGCGATTTTAAGATATATACAGCTCAATGGAGATATGGCTAATCCCATCACGCCACAATATTTTCCTGACGGACTTAGTACAATAATTAGCAACAACTATGGAGTGGAAGCAGCGCTAAACACATCAACCGTGATCAATAGTGAAGGCTCGCCTCCAATACTGCGCTGGGGAAAACTCGCTGGCAACATCGGATATTTACAAATCAATTCCATGGAAATCAGCAGTGATACCGATAGTATCAGCGTGGACGAACAGTCACAATCACTGATATCAGAAATGGATGCGATAATTGGCGAGTTACAGGATACTCAAGGCATGATTATCGATGTGCGTTTCAATAGCGGGGGGTTCGATGAATTGGCAATGCTTATTGCAGGTTATTTCACCGAACAGACATCGTTCGTATTCAGTAAGGAAAACTATAATCACGGCGACCCCGGGGTTCGACACAGATATTACTTAGAGCCAAGTCAGAATATCACTTACTCCAACCCCGTAATACTAATCACGGGACCCGACACGGCCAGCGCGGCAGAGGTATTCACCCTGGCAATGCGCACCCTGCCTCAGGTTACCGTTACTGGCGAGAGGACGCATGGCATTCATTCCGATGTGCTCGAATTTAATCTAATGGAAGGCTGGGAGCTGAATCTCTCATATCAGACTTATTACAGCCCAGATGAACAAGTCTATGAATATGTCGGCATCCCACCGGATACCGATGTTCCGGTTGCCAGTTATTACGCTAGCTTCCAGTTTGGAGCCTTACCCGCCATCCACCAGGCATTGAGTGATATTGGGGTTGATCTAAGCCTCTCGAATAGCGAGTTTTTACAGCGAGCTCAAAACATCCTTGATGAAACAGGCATTCCAGGACTATCCATAACATGGACTGATAACTCGCATATCTTAGGATCGACAACCCTGGGTTACGCTAATCTCGAAAATCAAACTCCCGTAACGACATCCACACCATTTGGCATTGCATCTGTCAGCAAGACATTTATCGGCGTATCCTTTATGCAGCTGCTGGAGAACTCGCTTATTGACATCGCTACCTCACTGGGTGATCTGACGATACCTTTTTCAGTTACAAATCCCTACTTTAGCGCCGAAGATATTACCTTTATCGATCTGGCCACACACACCTCAGGCATTCGCGATGGTGAACACTATTTCTGCGGATATTATCTCGAAGCTGACCATTCGAATCTTTTAGCACACTACTCTGACGAATTCGCACAATGCCCGGAACCTGTAGAGACGAATCAAGCTCGTTTCCTGGCGAGTTTGCTCAATGATAAGGGTAATCTTTACGACGGATCGCAGTTTACTGAATACCGACCCGGATCGGTATATCTCTACAGTAACCTGGGTGCGGCCCTGTCGGCGGAGATGCTAACTGCAGCGTCAGGAACAGACCTTGAGACATGGACGGAAGAGAATATTTTTCAGCCCTTAGGAATGACTCATACACACTGGTTCAAGCAAAGATTCGATATGGATGACGAAATGCCGGCCTCACGATATCTACTAACCGATGGTGAGGCTACTGCCTTACCGGAGTATACGCTCGCGACCTGGGGAGATGGGAGCGTCATAGCCAGTTCACCAGATCTGTCCCGTTATCTACTAGCCGTTGTTCAGGGAGGACTATATAACGGAGAGCGGATATTGCAGCAAGACAGCGTGGATTATATGTTAAGCAGCGTTTTCAAGGAAACTACGCCGATGGGACATCAGGGTATATTTTGGTACGGAGACAATTTAATGTTCGGCCATGATGGTTCAGCCCCGGGTACCTATGCTCAGATGCAATACGAGAAATATAACAAATTAGGCATGGTCATAATGTTAAATCTTTCGGATGATCTCGGTGAAAACGAGGCGTTCGATTCACAGCTGGTTCAATTGAATAATTTGATATACCGTCGCGGACTAAGCTTGAAAAAGGAATGATCAATCGCCGTGGAATTGCAAGCGACCTTCTGTTTGGAGATTCGACTAATATTAAATAGGAGATTGAGTCAACATTTTGTTTACCTGCGAATAATATTCTCGCGCATATCAGAACAGCCATCATTTGAAAAGGCTATGCGGGTGAGTTTCAGCCTGAGCGCCACAAGTGATCAACCCAAGGCAATGAGTTGGCAATGACGATATCGCGTAAGCAACAGACCTGTCTTGAAAAAACCCCCTATTACCACTGTGTCTCGCGCTGTGGGCGCCATGCCTTTCTGTGTGGTGAGGATAAATTAACCGGCCGTAGCTACGAACACCGTAGAGACTGGATAGCGGAAAAGCTCAAACAGTTGGACGGGGTATTCTCAATCTCTCTCTGCGCCTAAGCCGTGATGCGCAACCACACGTATACCGCGCTGAAGATCGACCGGGAAGGTCTGGGAGGGTAGATTCAAAAGCCAAGCCCTGCTTGATGACGCGGCGCTGTTGACCTGCATGAGCTACGTTGACCTCAATCCGATACGAGCAAAGATGGCCGACAGGCCGAATGAATCAGACTTCACCCCCATCCAGGAGCGCATCAGACGCCATCAAAACACACTTGAGCAGACAGGGCGATTCATGCCAATCAAAGCAAATTGGCAGGTATCTTTTTGCTCCTTGCGCGGGAAATCATCAGTTAAGTTGCTTAATCTGATGTAGAGAAGCGGTCATGCCGATTCGATTAAACGAAATCGTCATCATAATTTCACTTGTATAGAAACAAAAAGAAGCTGTGGAGCTGCTATCTACATCTATTTTCAAATGATGCCTGTCCCATTTCTCGGTTCCATTTCTCGGTTTGTCCTATTTCTCGGTTAAAAAGTTTCGGCATATAGTGGCGGATATTGAGTGGCGTTAACAACAGACTTGGGGTGTCCATATATATCCCGATTCCTGGCGGCGCCTACCGTTCCTACCTTAGAGTGTGTGTCTGGTTAAGCTGTAAGATGCATCTACTCTTTATATTTGATTGTTGAGACTTTGAAAACTTCATCACGCCCCATCGAAGGGAAATCTTTACTATCTCCA
>JARRQF010000291.1:0-6810 GCA_037382065.1 Candidatus Thiodiazotropha sp.
ATCCGCGTTGTTGCGCGCCTTGGAAAGGGAGAAGCCATTCCCGGCGGCACGCGCCTAGCGGCTAACCGCTTAGCGTCACGCTATCATCGTCAATTTGTATGAAGCACCACACTAGTGTCGAGTCCAAAACGATTCAATAATTTCAGCTTGCCCTGAACCTAGAATCTTCCGTTGAACATGAATTTGCGGGCCTCTGAAAACCTCGAATAACTGAGGACACGACACTAAAGAGCTAAACCTAGGACACCTCTGGCCAAATCAGCATCACGCCAGATCTGTTGACGCAGTTTTTCGAAGGACTCAAAGCGCTGTTCATCTCGTAGTTTCTGTACAAACTCCACACAGATATGCTCACCATAGACACTTCGGTCAAAATCAAATAGATGCACTTCAAGCAGATACCGGTTATCACCCTCGACCATGGGACGCACTCCGATATTCGCCACCCCAGCTAAAGGTTCAGAATCGATCCCCAACACCTTAACCGCATAAACTCCCTGTAAGGGGCTGACTCGGCGATGCAGATCCACATTCATTGTCGGAAAACCAATACTGCGACCTCGCTTAGCACCATGAGCCACTCGACCACAGATGCGGTAGGGTCGTCCTAGGCATTGGGCGGCAGTCTGTAGGTCCCCCTGGATCAATAGTTTCCGTATACGCGTACTACTGACTCGGTCAGCATCCAGCTTATAGGTATTCATATTTTCAACTTCAAAACCGTGCTGCTTACCGAGGGATTGCAGTAACTCATAACTCCCTTCGCGGCCGCGACCAAAGCGAAAATCATCGCCAACGGATAAAAAGCGCACTCCCAAACCTTCCACCAGAAGCTCCTTAACAAAATCTTCGGCAAACATCGACGCCAAACGATGGTTGAACTCCAAAACCACCACACGTTGTACGCCACTCTCTTCAATTACCTGTAACTTCTCCCGTAGCCGGGTTAGTCGGGCCGGAGCAGAAGCTGCCTGAAAGAACTCCCTAGGCTGGGGTTCAAAGGTGATCACTGTGGTCGGCAGATCCAGCTCGTCACCTTTTTCCATCAGATGGCGAAACACGGACTGATGGCCCAGATGTACCCCATCGAAATTTCCGATAGTGGCGACACAGCCATGGTGATCAGACTTCAGATTGTGTAAACCGCGAACCAGTTGCATAACTACCCACTCAAAATCGAACGAACCAGTATAGGCTCTGTTGCTAATCAGAGCATCCCCCCATGCAAAAAGCTGAAAATGCGCAGACCAATTATTCCAACTATGTATGAATGGAACGAAAATGGTGAAGCCGCACACCAAGAAGGAGGAGCATAGAAAAATAGAGCGTTACACCCAATAAAATCAATCCAGACAGTCGTCCAATCCTACCCAGACTTGTTGCCTCTAACCAGCCAGCAATATCTCCCGCCCCCCACCAAAGAAGTATCCCCATTGCGATAGCTGAAAGGGCGACACGCAATAGCAATAATCCCCAGCCAGCAATCGGCCGATAGGCTCCCTGTTTAACCAAAGCCTGATAGAGCAAATAGGCATTCAACCAAGAAGAGAGGGTTGTCGCCAAAGCCAATCCAGCATGGGCAAAAGGGAAAACCAACAGAAGATTCAGAACCATATTGGCAACCATGGCGATGATCCCAATTTTGACTGGAGCCTTGGTGTCCTGTCTTGCATAAAAACCAGGGGCGAGTATTTTTATCAACATGATCGCCATCAATCCTGGGGTGTAGGCCATCAGACTCAGAGTTGCCATATCCACATCTTGTTGGGTGAAAGCATCAGAATAAAATAGGGTACCCAACATAGGTCCTGCCAACATAAACAGACCAACAGCTGCGGGTAGCCCCAGCATAATATTCAAACGTAATGCCCAATCCAGGGTTCGCGAAAAGGACTCAGGGGAGGACTCGGCATGCTTACGTGAGAGATTCGGCAGAATCACCGTACCCAATGCGACCCCCAGGACACCCACCGGAAACTCCATTAGACGATCTGAATAGTAGAGCCATGAGATACTACCGCTAACCAAAAAGGAGGCGATCACTGTATCGAGTAAAAGATTGATCTGACTCACCGAAACACCAAATAGCGCAGGGACCATTAATCGCATGACTCGCGCCACCCCAGGGTCTTTAAAGGCCACTTTTGGTCGGGGGAGCATTTTCAAACGTGTAAGAAATGGCAGTTGAAAGAGAAATTGCACAATACCGGCTATCAATACTCCCCAGGCAAGAGCAACCACGGGTTCATCCATCATCGGGGAGAGCCACACCGCACAACCAATTAGTGACAGATTGAGCAATACAGGCGTAAAAGCGGGTACCCAGAAGCGGTTATGGGCATTTAGGATGCCTCCCGCAAAGGCCGTCAGCGTAATAAAAAACAGGTAGGGAAAAGTGAGATAAAGCATCTCCACAGTCAGCTCATACTTCCCCTCGCTTTGATTCCAAAAACCGGGGGCAAAGAGCATCACCAGAATCGGTGCTGCAATCACGCCCAGCAGAGAGACGAGCAGTACCACCAATCCCAAAGAACCCGCCATGTCATCGACAAATCGCTTCAAATCCTCTTTGGGACGCTGACTGCGATATTCTGTAAGCACAGGAACAAAAGCGACAGAGAAAGCGCCCTCCGCAAATAGCCGGCGTAGAAAGTTAGGAATCTTGAAGGCAACAAAGAAAGCGTCTGTGAGGCCATTCGCTCCAAACATCCGAGCAAGCACCAGATCACGCACAAACCCAAGGATACGCGAAAGCAGTGTAAAGCTGCCTACAGCAGCAAAAGAGCGAAAAAATGAAGCCAGGGTAAAATCCTTATCAGTTTTAGAAGTGGTAAAACAACAGATCCTCTGTCGGTAATCTGCCGAGCGACAATACCAGCAGAAACAAAATAGATCAAAAATGTTGACAGAGAGGAAAGAATTGGAGAGAATTCGCCCCCTTTGAAATGCTAGCTTCTTCCAGGAGAGAACCTTGGCCAATTCAGCCCAAGCTCGAAAACGCGCACGCCAAGCCGACAAGCGCCACACACTCAATCAGGCTCAACGTAGCGAAATGCGCACCTATATTAAGAAGGTTGCCAAGCAGATTGCTTCAGGCAGCAAAGAGAGTGCAGCTGAAGCCCTCAAGCAGGCTGTACCTGTCATTGACAGCGCTGTCAGCAAAGGACTTATACACAAGAATAAAGCGGCACGCCATAAGAGCCGTTTGAATGTTCAGGTTAAAGCCATGTAAACAGCTTTTGCTGCCTGCAATATAAAAAAACCGGCCTTAAGCCGGTTTTTTTATGTGCCTATATAACATCCACCTAGTGTGGTGCATGCAAGGGTCGCTCCTGCACATCCATGTACTTAGACACTTGTGCGTCCCTACAATGCACGACAGCCCGCTATTCCAAGGAGTTGCAACGTTGGCCATGGCCACCACAAGCGTGCCATTCACGTTGCGGCATAACTCACCTAGTGTGGTGATTAGGTACATCGAATAATTTTCAGTAAATCAGTAAGTATCCCCGGCTTTGCCGGGGGATACTTACTTAGCCAAACCAAAGAGCTATCCAACCAGACGAAGTCTCAAGGGAACCCAGATTAGACTACACTGCCACCTAAACAGAGGCTACTGCTCCAGATCTCTTTCGCCCAACCAACACCAAGCTCATTAACCCAGAACCCAACAACCAGAAAGCGGCAGGCAGTGGTACAGGTGATGGCGATGGTGCATGTGATGATGGTGCTTCTGTTAGTGATGGTGATGGTGATGCTATTGATACAACTGAATCACCAGAAGCGAAGTGCTGAGTCCAATAGCTATGTAGAGGCACATCTACAGTTTCTCCACCATTCAGCAGAACACCACCTTCATCAGAAGCATCCCAGACATATCCCACACCCAAGTCATTGTAACTTCCATTTAGAATAGTGTTACGGTGACCTTCGCTGCCCATCCAGCCACCATGCCCACCTCTGGATTTATACCAATCATTCCAGTCATCCCCAGTCAGCCCATCACCGAGATCATCCCAACCTGTTGCGCTAACATGATTAGCGGAATTTGCCGCAAAAAAGTCATTGATCTCACTGAAAAACTCGGTGCCATACATCACATCATGCGCGGCAGCGATAGGATCAGATTCCGCGCTAAAAGAGGGAGAAGAACGTCCCTGCCCAGCTGCGATATTTTCCCCCCAACTGGTGAATTGATACCCTGCAGCACTGATACGATCACCCGGTGTACTACCAGCATTGGGGCCAGCAAGAGCGGTATGATCAAAGAAATTATTATCCGCCATCGACTGAGAGTATCCTACTGCAGAGTCATGCAAGCGATTATCCATCTGAACTGAGTTCAGTCCATAAAACCCACGCTGCTGATTGACCATATCAAACACCGCCAACTCCTGGGCCGCCCAGGTTGCTGCACCAGCACCCAATGGCGTTACCAAACTCACGCCCAATAGCAGACTAGGAATGAGTTTACATCCTATTGAACGGTTGTCATTTTCAATTTTTATCATGTTATATCTACTCCATGTCCTTGAACCTACTGGGTCAGGGCTCTTTATTCAAAGTAATTCCTCAGAGTATAATAGTTAAGAGCGAATGACCGCCCTTTCTAAACTCAGCAAGAGTCTGGCATGTGCAGCCACCGAAAAGAAAGGCCTATACATGTCGAACGTGACAAGGAACACAATTCATTTCAAGGAAGAGAGACAGCCTGCTCTTTCTGAATAATAGTAGCTATAAAATATTAAAAAAGCACAAAGTGTTATCACTCTTCACGTTCTCATATAACATTCAGGCTAGTGTGGTGCTTCATACAAATTGACGATGATAGCGTGACGCTAAGCGGTTAGCCGCTAGGCGCGTGCCACCGGGAATGGCTTCTCCCTTTCCAAGGCGCGCAACAACGCGGATGACCGCTTAGCGTCTCGCCCGAAGGGAAGCCTGCTCAGGGGTGAATCAACTCGTCTTCGTCGACATAACCAAGAATTTCTTCAAATCTACTACTTGATTTACCCATTATCTTCAAAGCTTCCTGGGCACTATAGTTAACTAAACCTCGAGCAACCTCACCCCCCTCCCGATCAAGACATACCACCACCTCACCGCGACTAAAGCTGCCTTTAACCCCGCACACTCCCACCGCTAATAAGCTACTGCCCTGCTCTTTTAGTACACGCACTGCACCATCATCCAGAACCAGGCTACCACGGGATTGAAGCTGACTGGCCAGCCAACGCTTCCTGGCCGCCTGTCGCTCTTGAACCGGAACCAGCAAGGTTCCTACGCTCTCACCCCGACTAATGATATCGACTATCTGCGACTGCCTTCCAGAGGCGATCACGGTACAGGTTCCGGAACGCGCAGCCAGTCTGGCAGCCCGTACCTTGGTCACCATTCCCCCCATACCCAGACCACTGGCACTGCCGCCAGCTACAGCATCAAGCTGGGGGTTATCGACCCGAGTCTCGCTAATCAGAGACGCATTGGGGTTAAAACGGGGGTCCGCACTAAACAGCCCCTCCTGATCGGTTAGCAACACCAATAGATCCGCTTCAATCAGATTAGCCACCAGTGCAGCCAAGGTATCATTATCACCCACACGTAGCTCATCAGTGGTTACTGTATCGTTTTCGTTAACCACTGGCACGACACCCAGCTCCAGCAATTTGCGCAGGGCACTACGAGCATTCAAGTAGCGCGAGCGATCTTCCAGATCATCACGGGTCAGTAGAATTTGCGCGGTGTGCAGATCATATTGTTGAAAGCAGGCCTCCCAAGCATGCACAAGCCCCATTTGACCAATGGCTGCCGCTGCCTGAAGCTCATTCAGGTTATGTGGCCGGACACGCCAGCCCATACGACTCATGCCTTCCGCCACTGCCCCCGAAGAGACCAATACCACCTCATGCCCAGCATGCCGCAAGGCCGCCATCTGCGCCCCCCACTCACAAAGCAATTGATGAGACAGCCCCTTACCATCAGCAGTCAACAGCGCGCTACCAATTTTAACCACCCACCGCCTGGAAGTGGCGATCTTATCTCGGGAAATCATTGATTCTACTCATCACTCAGCGCCTTATTAGGATGACACGCTTGAAACACCGAGAGATCAGCTCTGTAACGGATCCCATTGCTCGCCATCTTCCTCTTCTAGAACCGGTTTCTCAGCCCGCCAGATCATCTCCAAGCGCTGCATAAGGTCGGAGATAAGTAGCTGGGTACCCTCCCCTGTTACCGCAGAAATAGCATACACCGGCCCTTTCCAGTCCAGTGCATCAACCACCTCTTGACGACGCTCTTCAAACTCATCATCCAGCATCAGGTCTTTTTTATTCAACACAAGCCATCGTTCTTTTTCAGAAAGCTCTTTGGAATAGTGAAATAACTCCTGCTCGATCTTTCGCACTTCAGCGGCACTATCCACCCTCTCATCCATTGGCGCGATATCCACTAGATGCAGCAATAAGCGAGTACGTGACAAATGTTTGAGAAATTGCAGACCCAGCCCAGCCCCTTCAGCCGCTCCCTCAATCACGCCAGGAATGTCAGCCACCACAAAACTATGATCCTGCCCAAGGCTGACCACTCCGAGATTGGGGTAGAGAGTGGTAAAAGGATAATCGGCAACCTTGGGGCGAGCACTGGATACCTTACTAATCAGGCTTGATTTCCCCGCATTTGGCACTCCCAGCAGACCCACATCAGCCAGAAGAATTAACTCCAGACGCAGCTCTCGTCGCTCACCTTCTGTGCCGTGGGTAAACTGCCTGGGAGAGCGATTTGTACTGCTTTTAAAATGCACATTGCCAA
>JARRQF010000292.1:0-9237 GCA_037382065.1 Candidatus Thiodiazotropha sp.
CTGGCAAGTACAGTCGTGGCAAACGTGCCATAGCATGTCCTTATCTTGATGATATGGACAGACTACACCTGTTAACACATACAATCAATGACTCTGACCCCATTGATCTGCCATTGATCCTTTGATCACTATTAGCTGTTTTAGATTGCGTTGCATAACTCTAGTAAGTTATTAAAGCTTTTCAGTGCGCTGGGGTGTTCAGCACCACCAACCAATATACAATCAATGCCAGCGCTTGTCGCACCACCAAGGTCTCTTCGCAGGGAGTCACCGACCATAATTGCTTGAGATTTCTCCACTCCAAGTTGGCTCAACACCAACTCAAAGGGTCTCGGCGATGGCTTAACCATACCGTGATCTGAGGAGAACGAGGTGGCGGAAAACAGACCTAAAATACCCGTGCGCTCGAACTCTTTTAACCATGCGGTTTTTGGTGCCCAGATGTCGATGACGGCTGCCAATGTAAAGCGTTTCCGTAATTTATGAAGTGCTCCGGCGTATTCTTTGGGGATAGAACCAAGTTCGTGGAAGGCGAAGGTGTCAACGATATTTTTGATTTCATCTCCGCTCAAAGTTTTATCGGTAACCTCGCGTATTGCACTTTCCAGAGATGGAAAACTATGCCGGTAGTTTTTGTCTGGGTACCGAGCGTCCAGGTACTCATACACAGCCCGCACAATCATATTAATTTCAACTTGTGGAAGTTTCCCGCCTATCTTGAAATAGTGCACCGAGAAATCTTCAGAATCGCCGAATCTATCCTCGCCAAACATAAATGTGCTATTCATATCAAGCAACAATGCTTTTTTCCCACGAACACGATGGGGCTCCCTTTATTTACAGCTAATGCCAGCCATTGATTTTTTAGGTTAACACCAATTATTTCACATTGCTTAGCTTCAAGATGACAGTATCACCCTTTCCCGCAAGGGAGGGTGTCGCAAAAGTCATAGGGTGGGGAACTGTAGACATGAAGGGCTAACCCACTGCTGGCATTGGTCAGGCTGTAAGCCTGACCAATGACCGGCACCTCCGTACAGTTTTGCGCCTAGGCATAACGGGACGGAAGGGGCACCAGAAGAGCTTCTGCTAAAGATGTTTTCTTCTTAGCAGTTTCTGTTTCCTGGTTATATTACTGCTCGAATTAGATTTACTCCTCCCAAAAACGCTTGAGTAATTCCATCTTACGGTTATCGATCTGAGTCCAGGTTCCCCAGCCTGATTCATTTGATCCCGGTACATAGGTAGTTCCGTACAACCCACCAGTATCAGCAGATTCCGGGTTGATCGACCAGTAGCAGGCGTTAATATTTTTCTCTTTTGCATAATCAATAAAAGCACTTTGCCATTCGGCATCAACGCCTGGTGATATGTGGTTCCAGCGAGTTTGTTCCGCTTGGCTTGCTCCATTGGGCCAGTCCCAGTTACCACCGAACTCGCCAACGATCATGCCATAACCTTGATCACGCAAGTAGCCGAAGTGCTCATCCCAGCCTGTTTTCAACGTTGCAGGATCGATCACGATGTTACAGCTAGCATCACCTGCTTCATCTCCTTTTAGATCGCTACATTCTGGCTGTGAAGGGTCCATAAATTGATTCTGAACAAACACTGATGGCCCGTAGGTATGTGGTGATAATATCAACCGATCTTTAGGAATCATCAACGGTGCATCAGCTGCCGGGTAGAAGTTTTCACCCCAATTCGGATTGGATGCTTCGTTACCATGAGGTATTTTAGTACCATCGGAAAGCTCGGAACCTATACCCTCAACCATGATTAACACGTCTTTATTAACATCGCTAATGGCTTGGTAGGCACTTTCGGCAAGCGACTTCCACTCTGACCAGGAGTAATCCCATGGTTCATTGAAAATATCGATAGCCAAGATATTATCGACACCCAATTCCTCTTGTAGACCAGCAACTTCACGCAGGTTGTCTAACCACAAATCCTGGTTGTATGCGGCTACGGTCGTCACACTGGATGGGTTGCCAACAGCAGAACAGGAATGCTCTTCACGAGAGTAGACGTAACCCTCGCGATTAGCGTCTACATAAGGGGGCTTCGCATCCAAACGACCGGCACGCCAGCCAACGTAGTTGGAGCAAGAGTGAATATCGATAATAACGTCGATATCGTTTTTATCCGCCAGTTTAATGAAGTCTACCAGGGCCTGACGGGAATTTGTTTGCTGTATAGAGGGATCGTTCTTTAACGCACCACCATCTTTAACCCAGCCGATACCTTGTGGATCTGTTGGATCAAGGGTTTGAGGTGCGATTGGCAAACGGATTACGTTAAAACCTTGAGCCTTAATTTCAGTCATGGTTTGCTGAATGGTACGACCTGATGAGTTCCACCACATGTTACCCACATAAAGCTCCAACGCAGCGCCACCTGGATTAAATTCCGCATCTGGTGGCTCGTGCTGACCTTCTAAGCCAAACCAAGCACCGCAATGAATAGACATTTCAGCACCATTTTTGGTGATATTTCCAGAGTCATTCACACGGAAAGTACCCTGAGTTGAATCAGGCATTGGCGCTGGATCAGGCGTTGGCTCTGGATCAGGCATTGGCGCTGGATCAGGCGTTGGCTCTGGATCAGGCATTGGCGCTGGATCAGGCGTTGGCTCTGGATCAGGCGTTGGCACTGGATCAGGCGTTGGCGCTGGATCAGGCATTGGCGCTGGATCAGGCATTGGCGCTGGATCAGGCATTGGCGCTGGATCAGGCGTTGGTGCTGGATCAGGCACTGGAGCTGGCGCTGGATCGGTACCATTCAACACTGGCGTAGCATTCCGCACGAGCATAAAGAAATGTTCGTCGAACCACTTACCCGCACCTGGTGCACCACTGAGTGCATCAGTCACTACCGGCTGCCCCTTGTCACGCACCACAGGATCTGCACCACACATCGGGTCAAAGCGTTTACCTTCCGCATCCGGGGTCGTCTGCGACGCATCGCTTGTACCGTCAGAGGCACCCGGCGGTTTAATCCAAACATAGGCATCGACACCCGCCATCGGCGCTACTTGCGGACGCTCTCCAATGCCCGCTTTCTGGAGATTACACCAGTTACCCCGATGGGTACGCGACTCAATCGGCACACCCGCCGACTGCGCCTTCCAACCGTTGCGGCTTGTATCGATCAGGAAGTGATGGTTCGGAAAACGTTCATGCATGGCGTTGACGTAGGTCTTCTCATCAATCATGCGGTTCCACTCGTACCAGTTTTCAATCAGGTCCTGATTTGCATTCTGATCATCATAAGGATTGAAGGGTTCCTCTAGAGCCGAATAGTTCGCCACGTTGGTGGCAAAGCCACGCACCAAAGACTCGCCGCCTGCTAACATCATAACCTCTTTGTACAACTGCGCCGCCTTATCACCATGCTCCCAGCCCAGCCAACCTGAGTGCGCAATATCGAGATAGGTATAGACATTGCCCACTGTCGCCAGCTTCTTGATGGCATAGACTACCCCCTCCTTGTAGCTCGGTGCTGCAGTCGCACAGGACGGCATATCCAGGTTGGTGACAATGTTTGGCAGGGAATCCGGCTCCACCACCGCAACAATGCGCAGGTTCTTGTAGGCCGGTTTCGATTGCAGTATCTGCACGATATGATCAATGTACTCACTCTTGTAGCGCGCCATGCCATTCTCGTCGCTTTTCAGCTCACCATTGGAGGCTAATGCCGCACAATCGCGATCCGGCAGGTCATAGACAACCATTTCGAAAACCATCGGCTTGCCCGTAACCGCCTGCTGTTTCACCGCCTCATCCAGGTGTGCCTCCAAACCCATAATGGTTGGGGTGCCGTCAATCGCCGCAATACGGTCGAGCCATACGGCAGTTGGCTGCTGCGCCACTTCTGCAATAGCTGGCTTCAGATCTGTTGGCGCCCTTTCTGCTGAGCCAATTGCCAAGGCTGACCACTCTGGATCGATATAACTATTGGCACCTTCATAGGGGTTACCCTCTTGTGGAATAGTCGGCTCGTCAGAGCTACTGTTATCACAGCCTATACGTGTACTGCTTAGTGCAAGATCATCCAGCCAGATATCAAAGTTCGGCGGTGTTGATCCGCCTTGGTAGAGCTGCCAGCCCAGGCGAATTTTATTGAAGTCTGGAAAGATGAAGTCTTCACTGCTATTTCCATGCATCTTAGTTGATACACTCAGCTCAGGCTTTGCTACACCGTCGATCCAGACATTTACCGTATTATCGGATGCATCCATCTGCCATTCCATGCAGGTCCAGCGGCCACTGGCTGTAGGCGTGGTCTCCTGCCAGTTGGTCCAGTCACCCGTTGGACCACCGTCGCTACCCACACCCCACAGCGGCACATCGTTGGCATGTCCTGGTATGAATTGGCCACCGATAGGCCGCACAAGAGTACTACTACCGCTACCAGAGGCTTCAACCATAGTGAAATGTGCATAGTCCGGTTTGGTTGGGAAGGCGTCCACCCATAACCGCATGCGGCCATAGAAGCTGTTATTGGTAGGCGTAAACTTATTCGGCACCAGGAAGGCCATGCCATTGTCGGTCGTCGTCAAATGCAGTGCTTTATTACCAAATGCATGGATGTTATCGATGCTCGCTGTTGCGGCACGGCTTTCGATAGACCAGGCACTACTCACGGCATTAGTGCCCATCAAAGACTCGAAGTCTTCACAGAATAGATCTCCATCCGTACAAGCCCCATTGACGCCTGGATCAGGCATTGGCACTGGATCAGGTGTTGGCGCTGGATCAGGTGTTGGCACTGGATCAGGTGTTGGCACTGGATCAGGTGTTGGCGCTGGATCAGGCGTTGGCGCTGGATCAGGCATTGGCACTGGATCAGGAGTTGGCGCTGGATCAGGCGTTGGCGCTGGATCAGGCGTTGGCACTGGAATCAGGCGTTGGCGCTGGATCAGGCATTGGTACTGGATCAGGCGTTGGCGCTGGATCAGGCGTTGGCGCTGGATTAGGTGTTGGCGCTGGATTAGGTGTTGGTGTTGGCGCTGGCGCTGGCGCTGGATTAGGTGTTGGCGCTGGCGTGGAGTTCGTGTCGCTAGCATTCACTAAAAACTGGGTGGGGATGGCCGAGTCTCCAGGCGAGGCAATAAAGCCAAAACTTGCCTGATTATTAGGTGCGATTCTCTCATTCCATCCATTACTTTGCACAACGTAGTGCTTACCTGTGTGAGAGACGATCTTGGCATTCCAGATCTGCTTGATCTCGAAGTCGGCCTCGAAGCTCACAATCCAACCGATGAGTTCCGTCGACCCCATGTTTAGAATGGTGGCCTCCCCCCTGAAGGCGCTGCCCCAATCATTGATATTTTGCATCGTCACACGAGTGGGGATCTGACTGGCATCGTGCCGAGTTGTATCGCGCACCATGATGTTGCGGGGCATCTGCTGATTGCCTTTACTACTCATGAAGCTGAAACCGACTTTTCCGTTGGGCCTGATCGACCTGTTATACCCTTTACCCTTAAGTACATAGGTCTTGCCGGTATGAGAAACGATTTCCGCATTCCAAATCTTGTCAATGTTGAAGTCGGCCTCAAAGGTAATCATCCAGTTGCCGATTTCAGTGACGCTATCGTTTGTAATCACCCCACTACCCAGGAAACCTGTACCCCAATCACTACCCATGCTAATGGTCGCTTTGGCGACACTGGAGTCAGAATATGCCGCCGCTTGCCCCTTCATAAGATTTTCTTCACCTGCTTGCGCAGAAAGGGGAAAGGCAAGCGCTCCAAGATAAATAAGAGCACAACCCACAGCAAGTCGTGTTGGTTGCGTTTTCAGACATTTATGAGACATAAAATTACTCCAGGACTTTTTTAAGACGACGGCAAACGGCCAGCAAACATTTCCATATGGAGCCGATATCTATTTGCAAATTTCAGTTTTATTGTTTGGTTATTACTAATCAGACCAGAATTATTACAACGGCCTGCGATTAAATTTCAGAAGCTTAGAGGCTACAAGAATCGCTCAACTAGGTGTTGCGGTTCTTGATATCCTAGTAACCTTTGTGTACTCCCAATCACTGGGAGTACACCACTACATTGATCAGGTGTCAGGGATTAATTGAAAATACCACTGATCGGCCCGTTACCGTAACGACTGTAGTCCGAACTATTGACATCAATACCAACTGCCTGGGCGACTGTATCCAGAATAGTGTCGTGGCTTACGCCGCTTAACGTCACCGACCTACCTGTTGTCAAGGTACCGCCACCACCACCTGCTAGCATGTAGGGAACATTGTCACCAGCGTGTGAGCGAGCATCACCCATGTCAGAGACCGTCAGTATGATGGTATTATCAAGCAGGCTGTTTCCATCCATATCCTGAGTGTCAGCCAAACTTTGAATCAGGTATTGCAGCTTGGTGGTAAAGTAGCTGCGGTACTTGATATAGTCTTCTGCCGGTCGGCCATGGATACTTGAGTGATAGTTCGTATCGATGCCCGCTTCAGGTACGGTAAAGTCACTCTGGTGGTTGCCAAACATCAATGAAACCACTCGCGTCAAATCACACTGTAGAGCCAAGGTTGTCACATCAACCTGTAGATCGGCAATGGCATCGAAGTTC
This sequence comes from Candidatus Thiodiazotropha sp., assembly GCA_037382065.1. Taxonomy (GTDB): domain Bacteria; phylum Pseudomonadota; class Gammaproteobacteria; order Chromatiales; family Chromatiaceae; genus Thiodiazotropha. Next base: position 6,603 of record JARRQF010000292.1, read on the forward strand.
ACATCGTTATTGGTAGTGCCATTAAATCCATTCGAATTAAAGGCAGGCGTCGTGCAGGCTCCGCCGGTTGAAGGCTGAGAGGTGCTATTCATGCGTGCTTCGATTTTTTGAATAGCATCAGCATGCTCATCAAGGCGTCTCTTTTCAAAACTGCCGAGGCTACTACGCATCTGATTAAGCACTTCAAGATTACAATCGAGCACACTCTTCTTTCTAAGCGTACCAATATCTACATCTACTTCTGCTGCTGCACTGCCTCCTCCAAACAGACGATCGAAGGCATTGAGTGGGTTATCCTCATAGGCGGGTTCATTCCAGTTATTACGCGTAATACTACCGAAACCATTACTGATCACACCCAGTTGCAACTGGGAGAAGGGTGTGCTCTGACCCAATGATTGCGCTATTTGAAGATCCAGTGTCTTTGTTACCTTATGACTACCCAAGGCTTTGGAGGTCAGACCATGGCCGGGATTCTCCATATTGACACCCGAAAGAAAGACACAGTGCTGTTTAACCGACTCCAGGGGAGCCGACATGGCGGGTAGCGTAAAGTTGGTCTCCGAGCCGCTTGGCAGCCACTGATCCGGGATAGCGCCACCAGCGGTATAGACGAAGATCACCCGCTTTGGCGCAGTGGCGGCAAACACCGAACGAGTCCAGAGAAGATTACTGCTCAATAGTGATAGTTTAAACATCGCACCGCTGAGCCCCACTCCACCAATCTTCTTAAGAAAACCTCGACGACTGATGGATTCGATTTTTTCTAGCGTACTCATCTTGCTAAACAGCTCAGCCATGCTATTGCTGCTGGTAAGCGTCGAAGTCAGTTTATTAACCGAACACCCATAGTCATGCTTCTCTTCTGCCGTTAACTTACCTGCCTGTTCGTTCGCAATATCGATAGCGTCATGCCCGATATCCATCGCATAGCGGAAAACATTGGCAGAGAAGCAGCTTTGTACCGCTGCAAGCTCTCCAAACTTATTGGAGAGATCCTTGCCACCAGTGAAATCGATCGTCTCCCCGTCATACAACGAATTCACACCGTAGAGTGTGCCGCTACTATCGATTGCGAGACCATTGGCATCCTCTGTACGATAGCGACCTGAGGCATCATAATCCTCAAAGGTAAAACCAAGAGGGTTGATAATCTCATCATGGCAAGCAGAGCATGGAGACTCTTTCGTCATGGCAGCCACGAAATCACGAGTAGTAATAGCCTTGCCTTTGAGTTCCTGTAGCACTTTTTCCGCCTCTTCCGCACGGAAGGTCGCGATGGTGGCATCTGGCTTTGGAATGTCCTGACACAACATACGCAACCGGACATTAACCGCTCTCTTAATTGGTGAACTCTTGGCGAGATCTGCTTCATTGGCGAGAAAAGCACCCATGGTCAATAAACCACCACGATGCGCACTGGTAGCATCCACCTTAACCATCTCTTCTGGATTGCTGCTATTCGAACCAACACTACCCAAGCCATAGAAGCTGGCGAGTGGTGCGTTAACAAAAACATAGTCAGCATTGAATAGATCAGAAAAACCCTGCTCCTGATCAAAGAAGATGTGGGTAAAGAAGGCCTTCACCTCTGATGCCATCGCCTCACGAACCTGATCGGTGAAGTCAGGAAACAGCGTGCTGTCTTTCTGCGCATTAATGACTTCATCAGAACCCAGCCACTGGGCGGCAAAGACCCCCATATGCTTCTTCGCTCTGTCAGTCGCTAACAACCGCTCTATCTGCTGTTGTATCTGGGCTTCTGTTGTCAGCGCTCCATTTTTGGCTGCAGCCAGAAGCGTATCATCAGGTGTTGACCCGGTGAGGGTATAACTCAGAAAACTTGCGATTTCGTAGTTACTAAGAACATAGGCATCACTGTCTAGACTATCCAAGTCGATACTATCCGCAACATTCGCATCTGATTGCAGATCACTCACCGCAGTACCCACCTCAGAACGGTAGAGAAATGGAGGTGAGTTCAGGATGGCAGTCATGCCAAGCTCAAGACCAACCTTGATTTCGCCCCCTGTCAGGTTGGTGTCGAACAGATCACGAAAACTGGTTGTCTCCTCTTCTGTCAGCGGACGCCGGAATGCCCGAGTTGCGAAGTCACTCAGAAAACGGTTCTGACACTCCTGATAATCCACACTAGCATTGCCGTTATTATCAAAACCGCAGTCAACCACACCTTGGAAGTTGTGTTCCGCTGACCATGCTGCAACCTTCTCCGCTACTGTTAGATAGGCATCAGCATGATTTTCGCTCACCGGCGTAAAGGCATTATTAAAATAGCCTTCAATCAATGAATCGAAGGGAAGAGTGCCAGAAACATCAAAGTTAATACCAACCAGGTCCTCGATACTGTTCTGATACTCAACACGAGTCAGCAGTTTCAGCTCTCTTGGACCATAGGTGGTTTCACCATTACATGCATCTGGTGCAGGCACTGGAGCGGGTGCTGGCATTGGATCGGGTGCAGGCATTGGATCGGGTGCAGGCATTGGATCAGGTGCAGGCATTGGATCGGGTGCAGGCATTGGATCGGGTGCAGGCATTGGATCGGGTGCAGGCATTGGATCAGGTGCAGGCATTGGATCGGGTGCAGGCATTGGATCAGGTGCAGGCATTGGAT
>JARRQF010000293.1:0-4893 GCA_037382065.1 Candidatus Thiodiazotropha sp.
TTCATCGACAAAGGCATCGAGCAACCCAGGATACAAGTGGAAAGCCACTCAATACTGCCCAAAGACTTACAGAATGAACCACGAATTCTCGACGAGAAACTCAGTGAGGGTAGGGTAGAACTCATCCTCACCGGTGGCTGAGCCGAACTTAGCCGCTTAACGCGCACCTATCCAAAAATACCTGTGGTAAAAAGTGTGTCATCCCGGCGCATGCCGGGATCCAGGGATTTCAACGAGTTACGTGATTATGGTATCAATCTGGAATACAAAGCATCGTAGTTTCCTGGTGGGCTTTTCCTCGATTTGGAGCGGAATCATATAGGAGAATCACACAAACATTTCCGATGCCTGTCATACCGGCGAAGGCTGGGATCCAGAGACCGCCAAACAATCCTCAAGCCTATGAATTACAAAGAAATGCCCCCATAACGCCAGAGCGGCGAAGCATCAAGCGAGACCCACCATGCCAGGAAAATCAAACAACCGAATTCGGTATGACCCCAAGCGTCTCCAACCCCTGAATCATTTGATCCACACACTCATCAACGCTGAGGGACTCGGTATCGACACAGATCTCAGGGTTCAGAGGTGGCTCGTAGGGGGAAGAGATACCCGTAAAGTTCGGAATTTCACCTGCTCTCGCCTTCTTGTAGAGACCTTTGACATCCCGAGACTCGCAGGTTTCAAGGGATGCTTTGATGTAGACCTCGATAAAATCCCCATGGGGAAAGAGTTCACGTGCTCGCTCCCTGTCTTCCCGAATAGGGGAGATGAATGCCGTCAGAGAAATAACGCCTGCATCCACGAATAGTTTTGCCATCTCACTGATTCTACGTATATTTTCTGTGCGATCCTCAATGCTGAAACTGAGGTCCCGGCACAAACCGTGACGTACATTGTCACCATCGAAGACGTAGGTCCGGCAACCCCGCTGATGCAACCGTTCCTCCAGGGCATGCGCCAGGGTGGACTTCCCGGAACCAGACAAACCGGTGAACCAGAGCAGCTTCGACCGGTGAAGATTCATCCTTTCCCGTCGCTGACGGGTGACCGTGGCTTGATGCCGGACAACATGCTCGTCCATTCAAGTAAATCCTAAATTAAAGAGTAATTTATAGACTAATTAACTAAAAACTAAGTAGGGTTAGTCTTGATCAATAGGCCTTATCACTTTTCAGCGTGAAAACTGTCCGAACCAAAATAGAAAAATCCAACCAAATCGACCAGTTATTGATGTACTCAAGGTCATATTGAACCCGCATCTTCATCTGGTCCAGCTCCTTGGTCTCCCCGCGATAGCCCCGGATCTGAGCGAGTCCGGTCATCCCCGGCTTGATCCGATGACGTGCCATATAGGCTTCTATCTGGGTGGAATACTCCTCATTGTGCTGCAGCGCATGGGGTCTGGGGCCAACAAGTGACATCTGACCGGTCAGTACATTGAACAATTGTGGCAACTCATCGATGCTCGTACGGCGAATGAAGGCGCCAACTTTTGTGATACGCGTATCATTTTTGGTGGCCTGTTTGACCTTGCCATCGTCCTCGTCATGCAAGCGCATGCTGCGGAATTTCCAGATTTTGAAGGTCTGACCATCCCAACCAGTCCGTTCCTGGCGGAAAATAACTGGACCTGGCGACTCTTTCTTGATGGCGAGTGCTGTAAGCAGCATGATAGGGCTGGCCAGGATCAGGATGAAGAACGCCAGAATCCGGTCCTCGAGAGACTTCAATAATAGGTGTGAACCGATCAGAGGTGATTCAGACAATGTCAGGATGGGTATTCCGGCAAGTTCCTTAACGCTATGATTTATTAGGTTTAATGCGTAGATATTAGGTGCCCAGTGGATGTTTACATTCAGATCTAGCAGGTCGAAATAGATGTCCTGTATGATTGGAGAACTGTCCAGTGGAACCGCAATATATATGGTGTTGATGTGCTCGGAGGCAATCAGTTGCTTAACTTCCTTCAGCGACCCGAGAATAGGAGTCTTGACCGGTTCACTAAAATCGATTTTTCTAGTAGAACTTACAGTCACAGCTCCCAGCACCTCTTCAGGCATCCACGGGTTCTGATTGATACGCTCAAAAATGTGGTTTGCGAGCGCCCCGGTGCCTATAATCAATGCCCTGGATGTAGCATCGTTTGCGGCTGTTCTTCTCTGTAAATAACTTAAGGCGAAATGTAGCAGAATCTGTATTGGATACCCTAGAAAATAGACCGATGTAGCAACAGTCCGAGAGTAAAGTTCAGAGCTCTTGGTCAGGAATGCAAGGACCACCAGGATGGCGAATGCGCTGCTCCAAGCTTTCAGTAGTTGAAGAGCTTTTTTCGTCATTGTTCCGTGATGGCGATAAATGTTCATTCGGTCGTAGACTACTGACATGGCTCCCAACAATGACAAGGCAAACACCATGTAAGGCATGCTGAAAGTGCCCATTAAGCCTATCGACAGACTCACGATTAGAATGGTCACGCTTAAACCATCCAGCAAGGCTTGGATGATGGTCGACAGATTGTTCCGCCTCTGGAGGAGGGAGCGCCCCGCGTGCTGTTTTCCGAGTAGGTTTTGCATCCAATAATAGCCCAAATTCCCTTACAAAGCGGGAATTATGCAGCATTTGTGAAGGTTGTAGAAGGATTATCATTCATCATAAATATTACTTGGTTCCTAATTTTGTGTATCGTGACGAACGCACATGAAATGGCTGTTTACCAATTTCAACATTGCATTAATTTTTACGGCTATATCCGGATTTTGCAACGATATAACATCCTGTTGACAGCGGAAAATATGTCTTACGCTGTCATTTACAGTGTACGAAATTTAGTTGGAATTTACCCTAGGATATCCAGGTCACCAACCAGCAGGAAAATCATATCAGTAAACGTATCTAAGGTGCGAAACCCGCTGGCTCTATTCTTAACAATCTTTATGATACGATTAAGCTTTTCTCCGATCGGATTGGTGAATCGTGCCTCAATAAAGGCCAGTACTCCGTCATAGTGCTTACGTAGTGTGCCAACGAACTTTCTCATCGGCTCCAAGCGGCTTCTCTGGGCTGAGGTCATCCAGCTCTTGGTAAGCATTCATTCAAGGCTGTTCTTCCGCTGGCATGTTCTTCGGGCTATCGTTTCCTCACCGTTATCACCGAGAAGAAGCCTAGATGATGTCACCCCGTCGCCCTGCAGCACAATGGCAGGTCCAGGTTAGGCAGCAGCCGCATTCTGTGACCTCCACGATCATTACTATGCCAGTTTTATACAATGGCGCCGCAGGTTGCGGCAATGCGATTCACCCGTTATCAACGCATCGGCTGTTGCATCCGAGCCGCTGCTACCCGCGGAGGCGATCCCGCAAGTCGAGCTGACAGCGCAACAATCGCTGCCCGGCGCAGCCTAGCGCTGGCTAATCGAACTCGACCTTGGAGGCGGTGTACAACTGCGCATCGGCAGCCACGCTGATGCTGATGACATCCGGTAGTCATCGGGTTTGGTTGAGCACCGAGCCGACCGACCGAGAAAGAGCTCTGATAGCTTATCCGCATTGGTAAAGCGTCGACTGTCGGAAGATCTGCTGAGCGGCCATTTTTTCGTGTTCATCAATCGCCGCGGTTCGCAGATGAAGATTTTGTATTTCGATCACTCCAGCTATGTGATCTGGAGCAAACGTCTTGAGCAGGGACGATTTGTCACACGCCCGAAGGGCAGGACAAAACAGGCATTGAGTTTCGCCGAGTTGCAATGTTTGCGCGTAGGGATAGAGACGCCAATCGCATCACTATAAGCGTTTCTCGTTACCGAATAGAACCCCGGGAGCCGCAGAAATTCGTAATAAAAGCGTTCAAGCCTGACATACTGACGCCCACCTTGTTGCACCTGTGCGAGCGCCTGAGAAACGCAGCAAGTGCAGAATCAGCAATTGCGTGAACAGGTCGCACAATTGGAGCACCAGCTCAAGCAGTTACAACGGATGATGTTCGGCCAGCGATCTGAGCGCCACGTGCCGGATAGACCCTCAGGTCTCGGAGATGATAGATGTGCAAGTTCTGATGGCATCAGCAATATTCTGCATTGCTACAAATACCCGTATTGTCTCAGGAAATCTGTTTGAATGCTTAAAACTCTATCCATTTCTTCCTTGTTCCATTTTTTCCAGGACATGCTATCAGAAAGTTCTAAGTTGCTTATAGCATGATCATGGACTTCAAGTGGATTGACACCAATATGTTGCAGTATCAGATGAATGCATTTATGAGGGTTTGTGAGAATGTCCTCATATCTAATCATCATTACATCTTTCTTCATTACATGACGCAATCCTTCATTAATGCACCTCATTTCTTCAGTCCAGTTTTTTGCGGCGATCCCTAGCATATTTTCACCTTCGGCTTGCATCTGCAATGGTGTCTGGCGGTTTGCCCACCACACAGAATGTTCATTCCACCAATGAACCTTTGTTAAAGAGGCAGCGACAGAGCGTCCATCTCTAACTAAAAATATGTACTTAGCATCTGGGAAAGCTGCTGCAAGACAGGGTATGCGGCGGTTATTTGCAGTTCGTTTAACGAGAAGTACATGAGAGTTTTGGTATTTTTGCAATCTTTCGAGCTCTTGGCGCAATTTGCGGAGCACATTGTCATCTGCTGCTGTTTCATATTCAGTAAGCATCAGTCCAGCCCTGGAGAATATCGTTTCCCCTTCTATAGGCATTGGAACAATTTTTGATGTGGCAAGACTTTTCCGGACAAATAATTACGCGACATCTCGATACGCTTTGTCATAATCCGATGGCGTTTGATAGCCGATTGTTGAGTGCCGTCTCTGGCGGTTATAAAAAACCTCGATATACTCAAAAATATCCTGCTTAGCTTGCTGCCTGGTCTGGTAAC
>JARRQF010000294.1:0-10643 GCA_037382065.1 Candidatus Thiodiazotropha sp.
AAATCGAGCCGGTTGGAATCCGGGAGCGAATTAACCGTTACGCCGAATTTTTCCTCATCGCCCGTTTTATAGTCCGGCAGCCCGAAAACACCATAGCTGACGTGGGTCCCGTGAGAGGTGTGATTGTACGCCACATGCAGTGTGGTACGGGCGGCATCGATATAACCATCGGGTATTGCCCGCAACACCTCTTCCGTGGCCAGGCTATAATCGGCAACGTACAAGGAGGGCGTATCTACGTTACCGCCATCCCCATCGTCGCTCACATCACCATCATCAGTCACACCACTGTCATCGGAAACATCGCCGTCAAGGTCGCTGCCATCGTCAACACTGTTACTGTTACCATTACCGCCGCCGCATGCGAAAAGAAACAGCAGCATCACGACCAGGAACGGAGCTTTTAAGCCTTTAAAGAACATCATGTATCTCCCTATAATGCGTATAGCGATCGACTTATTACCTGATTTGGTTATTATCAACTCAGATAAGACTCACAGAATGCGAACCAGGGAACACTATGGCCGTTGTCGTTTCAAGAAGGCCTCAAAATCTTCTGTCGACATAGGTCTTGCAAGAAAATACCCTTGCATGGCGTCACATTTCTCCTTCTTGAGAAACTCAAGCTGCTGCCTGCTTTCAACACCTTCCGCCAAGACAGTCAAATCCAATGCATGACCCAGTGCAATAATCGAGCGCGTGATTGCGGCATCATTTTGATTGTTCGGAATTTCGCGAATGAACGATCGGTCGATTTTGAGTTTTTGAATGGGAAGGTGTTTCAACTGACTCATGGAAGAGTGGCCCGTTCCAAAATCATCCATTGCCAACCCTATACCTAAATCCCTGATATCGAATATCTGCTTCATCGCTTTGCCGCCACTCTCCATAAGAAGACTTTCAGTGACTTCAATCTCAATCAAGTGCGATGGAAAGGCGGTTGAACGCAATATTTTCTCCAGTTTGCCGGCACAGTCATCCATTAACTGGCGTGGCGATAGATTAATGGCCACCTGAAAATCCTTAAACCCCATATCACGCCAGATTTGCGCCTGACGGCAGGCAGTGTTTGTAATCCAGCAACCCAGCTCAATGATCAAGCCACTCTCTTCAGCGATCGGGATAAATTCAACCGGAGGGATCCAACCCCGTTTTGGATGCCGCCATCTGGCTAACACTTCCACCCCAATCATGCTGCCCGTAGAAGCATCAAATTGCGGTTGATAATTCAGCGACAACTGTTGAGTGTTCAGCGCCTTTCGCAAATCCCTCTCAAGGGATAGCTTGGCTTTTACCGTTTCGGTCAGATCCCGAGTGTAAAAGGCAACCTGATTGCGACCATTCCTTTTCGCTTTATACATTGCCACATCAGCATTTCTCAGCAAAGAATCGCAGGTTTGACTATTGTCGGGATAGAGGCTGATTCCGATACTGACACTCATACTGAATTCATGCCCACCGATAGTGATCGGACGCCTGAGACTATCCTGAATACGATCAGCAACATGTGTTAACTCTGCCCGGTCATCGAAATCCTCCACAAGCACGAGAAATTCATCACCACCATGCCGGGCAATAACATCATGTCTGCTCACTGATTTGTACAATCGCCTGGCCACACACAGAAGCAACTCATCACCAATCTGATGACCTAATGAATCATTAACATTTTTAAAATTATCCAAATCAAGAAATAACAGACCCAAACGCTTTCCTTCACGCTCCGCAAGCCTCAAAGCCTCGTCCAAGTGGCCCTTAAAATAGTAGCGATTCGGCAGATCAGTCAGTGTGTCATGGTGCGCCAGATACCTAAGCTTTTCCTCTGCTTGTTTCAACTTGCTGATATTCGTCAGTATTGACACATAGTTCGTAACTGAACCGTTCTCATCATATACACACTTCGCGCTGAGCCACTGCGTAACAACATCACCACTCTTACTTCGACTACATACCTCTCCACTCCAATGACCATGGGTCTCCAACTCAAACCAAAACTCTTCAGACAATACCTGCGGCTCATACACGGAAAAACATGCCATTAGATTCTTTTCAATGACATCTTCATTCGTAAATCCGGTGATATCCACAAACGCTTGATTGACTTCTATGATACGTCTTTCCGCATTAGCGACGATGACTCCCTCATTGATATTTTCAAATGCAATACCCGCCAGCTGCAGACGCTGCTGCTGTGACTCTCGTTCAATAATGATTGCGACCAAGTGGGCTGCGGTGCTCAATAAACTGCGGTGGAAATAATCGGGCTTTCGCTTTTCAAAACTTGTCAGAGCAAATGAGCCTATGACAGTCTCATTGGTTGCTCTGATCGGCATCGACCAACAGGAGCAGATATCGAATTGATTTGCAAAGTCCCGAAACTTGAACCATCGATAGTCTGAATGGATGTTTTCCACATACACCGGTTTCCCGGTAAAAACCGCAGTCCCGCAGGATCCGGATTTCGGCCCAGGCTCCAGACCGTTCAGATAGTGAATACCCTCAACGGGAATGCTTGGCGCAGAACGAACATTGAGGTGTTTTCTCGATTCATCAAAAAGCATGATTGAGGCAACCGAATTTGGCAGCATCCTTTCACTCAAGTAACAGAGTTCTGCCAAAACCAGTTCGATATTCGCGTTATTGGAAATCATTTCAAGAATACTCAGCTGCATGCCGAGCAATTCTTCAACCTTTTCCGGATTTACACAGATAACATGGGATATCTCATCCGGCAGCGCTACTAAATCCACATCTTCAACCATGAATCCTAACAACCGCTCTTGATTGCCATTACACCCGACCGTTTGAGATCGCCCTCTACGCCAAATCGGCATGAACACTGCTTTCTTTAGTCTCTTTACAGATATATTCCCAGTAAGCTTGCGCGGGTGAATGCCATTTTCCCAGGCACCCGATTATGTAATCTTCATATATTCAACCAATTGCAATCCATTTCACTACACCCAAGCCGATTCACTCACTACCCCGGAATTTAGCCAGATCGCAACTCCTGTATCGTGGTTCCGATTCAACGAGCGAATCCGGAGATTTAATATCATGCGGGGATTTTGGGAATATAATACCATTATCACGCTCAACGATAATGAGACGAGGAATTGATATAGATCGTGAGTTCCCTATATAGGGTTTTGTTACAATAAGAAATCGCAAATCAGACAGGAGCCCATTCCATGCCCACCTACGACTACCTCTGTGAAAGCAACGGCGTGCGCCTCGAGGTCATGCATAAGATGGATAAATCGGTGCAGACCTGGGGCGAATTGTGCCGCCTCGCAGGCACTGAACCGGGGGACACCCCAGAAGATGCACCCGTGCGCAAACTCATCACCGCCGCCGCGGTGGTCAACAGCAACAGCCTGTCCAATCCTGAGCCTAGCTGCGCCACGGGGGGATGTTGTTCCGGGGGGATGTGCGGCCTGTAAGCCCGCCCCAAGCGCCCGGTCATGCTCTACCTGATCGTTCTGGCACTGCTCCTCCTGCTGTTGCTCGGCCCGCAACTCTGGGTCAAACGGGTATTGTCCCGGTACAACAGAGTCGCCGAGGAGAATTTCCCCGGCAACGGGGGGGAGCTGGCCCGCCATCTGCTCGATCGTTACACCCTCAGCGGGGTCACGGTGGAAGCCACCGAACAGGGAGACCACTACGACCCCCAGAGCAAAACCATCCGCCTGACTCAGGACAAGCTCACAGGCCGCACCCTCACCGCAATCACGACAGCCGCCCACGAAGTGGGACATGCCCTGCAGGACGCCTCTGGTGAACGCATGTTCCGGGTGCGCAACCGGCTCGCCGGGGTCGCGGTGATGGCTCAGGAGGTGGGATCTTTCCTGTTGTTCACCGCACCGGTGCTGACCGTTGCGGCCCACACCCCCTACGCGGGCGCCATCAGTGCCGTGGCCGCATTCCTGGTGCTCGGCTCAAACATCCTGGTCCAGGCGGTCACCTTACCGGTGGAGTTCGATGCCAGTTTCAACAAGGCCCTGCCATTGCTCAATTCCGGCTATCTGACCGAACAACAACAGACGGGGGCAAAACGAATACTCCGCGCCGCCGCCCTGACCTACCTGGCCGCTTCCCTGGCGGGGCTGCTCAATTTCTGGCAATGGATCCGGGTGTTCCGGCATTGAACTCCCTACGGAGTCTCTGCCGTCATTTGGTCGATCTGTTCGTTAATCTTGTACCCGGATTGCCGCTTTCCCTAACCATTTCCAGCAGACGATTGCGCACCGCGAATAACCACCATAGAAAGAGAATCAGGTAGACCAGAGTGGACAAAAGGATAAAGATCTCCTGGTTGGGAAGCGTATTTTCCGGCATATAGGACAGGACTGTATTGGGGATAAATGCGAGTATTGTTCCCCAAACCACCACCTCCGAAATCTGTCGGCGATGTACACTGCCGATGATTCGACTGCGAGAATAGAGCCAATAAACCGGGTAGATCCCAAAGGTGACTACTGTCAGTAAAAAGACCCACCAGGCAGAAAAGCGCTTGAACAGGTGCATGGGGTTCGACGTGTTAACAATTTCCACATCGGATTTGGGTGGGCTATAGGGATTATCCATTTGCGATCTCCAATTTTAAAACATGAATCCGTGAGTTCAACGGATTGGATTCAGAGACTGGCCGTCACTTGCCCAGTGGGCTGCCTCTATGCAGTCAAGACGAATCGTGTAGGCACTTCCCTCACCCGCCTCCACCTGCAGATACTCTCCAGCGTCACGAGTGAACACATCAACGGGTAGTACCCTGGCCTCACGAATCCGGTCCTTTACATCCCGCCAGCGCAGGTCGAGCTCGGCTCTCTTCATAACGGCATACTGGTAGTTTTCGTGCAAACCACAGGCAATCGGAGTGTAGGGTCGATCTATCATGGGATATCCGGGTGTGTTGCTAACATTATTCCTTTTCGATTTCGCTGAAGCACTCACATGCGCAAACGCCAACAAGAGTCCATACGATCCTTATCGGAACTCCGGCCAGATTATTGAGGGAGCGGTTGACGCCGAAGGCATCCATAATCAACTAACCGACCGGCTAGTATAGGACACTACACTAGGGCGCCGGATTGGTGAAGCGCCGATGCAGCGTCTCGATCGCATCCAGAATATCCTCGGACAATGGCCTTTCCCAGGCATCGAGATTCTCCTTCAACTGCGACATCCCGGTTGCCCCGATAATGGTACTGGCCACGAACCAACGCCGGTAGACGAACGAAAGCGCCAATTGCGCCGGGCTCAAGCCATGCTGCCGCGCCAGTTCCGCATAGGCGCTTACCGCGGGTTCCACATTGGGCTTCTGGTAACGTTGCGCAAACCCTTTAAACAGAGTGACTCTCCCACGTTTGTCCCCATCGGCCAAATACTTGCCGCTCAGGTATCCGAACGCCAGAGGAGAATAGGCCAGAAGACCAAGACACGATACGAGGTAAGCCGTGCTCCTGGGCCAGATGCAGAAATCGCATCACCCCCCAGGGGGTTTCATTGGATAGGCCGACGTAGCGGATCTTACCCTCTTGGACCAACTCAGCCAGGGTCTGCAACTGATCGCGGATCGAAACCGCATCGGTTTCCTGACCTGGATCGAACTGGTCGCCACCGAACATCGGCACATTGCGCTCGGGCCAATGCAGTTGATACAGATCGATATAGTCTGTCTGCAGACGTGTCAGGGATCCTTCGAGTGCGGTACGAATGTTGTCTCGGTTAAGAGCGACAGGACCGCCGCGGATCCACCCCATGGCACGCCGGGGACCTGTCACCTTGGTGGCCAGGACAACAGCCTCCCGGGGCTGCCTCTTGAGCCAGTTCCCAACAATGCTTTCGGTACGGTGAACGGTATCCGCCTTTGGCGGAACCGGGTACATCTCCGCCGTATCGACAAAGTTGACGCCCCGCTCAACCGCATGATCAAGCTGCTCATGGGCCTCGGACTCGCTATTCTGCTCGCCAAATGTCATGGTCCCCAGACAGACCGCCGAGACCTTCAGTTCACTATCGCCGAGTGTTCGGTATTCCATTTTGGCATTCACTCCCAAGATTGTTGGTGACCAGGAGCATGCGCTCCTGGTAACAATTTAACTAACAGGAGCCGCATTAAACTCCACAAAAACTTATTCCATTCCCCGCCGAGCAGACACTTAAACTTCGGTTTATTTGCCGCAAGAAGTTCAACACGGCCTATATATTCTACACCTATTGCAATAAAAACAACCTCAAGGGCTCCTGAGAACAAGATCCCGACTATCTTCTGAGATATATCTTTTTTGTATACTCGAAAAACGAATTGCCATAATTCATCGATCTCTCCTTTGATCGTTAAATTGAGCAAGTGATCATCAGTCCAATGTAGTTCAGCAGTATCATCGTTGCAGATTTCTTCCTCAGAATTCAGTATGCAACCCGAACCTTAATCAATACAACACAGTTTGCGCATGCATTTTTCACGCAAAGCGCGGGAATGAGTAATATGAAAACACCTCGTTATTTTTTGGAATGCGACTCTTACTTTTATTGGAGAGCTTGGTATGCTAACGACCAAGATCTCCTTGCTAAAATATCATCTCGATTTTTTGCTTAGGATGAGCACCTCGTTAGCTTCCCAGAAACATTATATAATTACCCACTCCATCTTGCCCTGATTCAAACTCCAGGCCCTCAAAATATTTATGATCATAATCTTCAAATAAATGCTGAATTGCATTATGCAAATCATAAAGAACCTCCAGAGCAGTTAAGTTCCCTGACTTTGCCTCAATGCGAACAAATTTTTTGATGCTCATCAATCCGTCATTCGTTTCTTCGGCAAAATCAAACTTAACTATCAGCGCAGGCATTCCAAGTGGCTGGTGTAAACTTTCACTTAACGGATTATCAATCTCATTATTGTATTTTACCAATGCTTCGCGAAAATCTTCTATTTTAACATAGCGCTTATTTTCAAAGCTCCATGCAACTTGCTCCATTATCCACTCCGGATACTGAACTCCATCAGCGCTCACAGCATTCCTCACAAAGCCACTTGAAACCAACAACATCAACATCAGAGCCTCTCTCATTGCCATAAGTCTTTATCCAAGGTTGTTCACTTTTTTGCCATACTTGTAAAGAGCATAGTAACCTGGAAGCGAGAAGATATATCCAATTACTACACTGATATAGTAAACACTCTCAGGCATTCCCTCCCTCATGTTTACAGATGACAAATATTCGCAGGCTATTCCAGCAATTAAATAAAATATTAAAAACGGATTCCAGAATCCTGGACTTAGTGCTTTTTTGCAAAAACAGACCCACAAAGACCTGCCATTGCAATAATTAATAAAACAAACTCAGCATAATCGATTATTTCAGCGCAACTAGACAAAAAAATTATACCACCCCAAAACATTACATTATAGTAATTACGAAATAATATCTTTTCAAAATACAAATAGCTTCTGCATCTCACCCTTATCGACATCTAACTTCGGGGCTTGATATGGATTATCCATGTCTCATTATACCCTCTATTTATCGTTAATAACCGGGATAATTTTCGAGCACCTAGAGAGTCGGATTGACAGCAGAGCAGCGCTTAACTTTTTTTAACATATACGCACTAATTCTAAATATAGTCACTAGCAATATAAGGATAAATGAAATTAGCATTATTAGTACAAACACTCCGTTAAGATAATCATTTTCTGACCAACAGTCATAGTACAATTCACAATTGTACCGCTTATCTTCGAGCACAACATCGTCACCCTTCCCTTCATTGTCAATGCCATCAGGGCCAGCGGAATATATATCATAGCTTTTATTAAAATCCGCAGGACGATAAATATAGTTACTCCCCCAAGGGTCTACAGGAAGCCGGTCGAGATATTGATTTATACCTACAGAATTTACCAGACCACTTAAACCTTCAGCAGAACCAGGGATCCTTCCATGATCTTTTCTATAAAAATATACAGCAGCATTCAATGTTCGAATATCACTTTTAGTTTTTCCCAACCAAAAACCATGACTATCTACATTTGGCATAGTTAGCTCTGCACCAATTACGGAGAAAACAAAAATTGGCAGCAACCATTTAAAGTACGTATTCATATTTAATCGAAGATGATCGAAGCATCTTAATTCGTTTCTCTAAACAGAGATTTCATACCTTCTATCAAGGGGCAACCGAGACCGCTTTCCTGATTCGCTACCCTGTCTCGACATTCAAAGACTTGGTTCAAGTTATTGTAATCTTTGGGTTCTGCACCAAGGAAGGTATCAGCTGCTATGGGAGGCCATAAAAGCCGCACCAGATCCCGCAGTGTCTCGTCATCCCAATTCCACTCACCGACCATCCGATAGACAATCTCACCCCGAGCGTCGAGCACAAAGGTGGTGGGTAATCCCCGCATCCGCAAGCGCTGGGCAATGTCTCCCTAGCGAGCCAGCAATAGCTGATACGCGATGGGATAATCGGCCAGGAAGGCGTCCACCGCCTCTGGGTTTTCTCCCAGATTGATCGCCAGCATGGTGACACCCAGGGGCTCCAGCAAACCCCTGGCCCGGATTCGGATATCAATCCGTCAGCAGCCACTGGTAGGACACCGTGCAGTAGCCAGACAACCACCAATAACAAGCACCCAGAGCGGCGACAGGGCAATCTGCGCCTCATCACCCCGGCCGCACGGAACTGAGTACGCCTTCAGTTCTGATTCAGATTACATATACAAGGCTACATCTTGCCCTGAGAATAGAATGAATGTTCAGTGCGATCAAGGGCTGTACGATAGTGAGGAGAAGAACTCAAACGGTACCGACAACTTGGGTTTGCGCACACCGCTTGATGTGATGGAATATACTTTTCCAAAATAACACCGTGATCTAGGAGCATTCCGAGCTCCAGCATGCTGATGCAGTTAGATTTCTGGATTCCAGCCGCCGGAATGACGAACACCCAGAGCTTTATTTTTAACCTGGGTCCGTGAGCTCAAGACAAGTGCAGAGCGTAAGACATTGATACAGAACGTACAGACGACCAGGCGCCGACGTGGCCGCCCTCCCAAGGACGCGGTGGACTACAATGAGACCCGCGAGACCCTGTTACGCGCCGGACTCGAAGTATTGACCGAAAAGGGCTTCTCCGCCTCCGGACTTGACGAAATTTTACGCCGGGTCTCGATACCCAAGGGCTCCTTTTATCACTACTTCGCCAGCAAAGAGGCTTTCGGTGCCGAACTGATCGATCGCTATGCCGGGTACTTCGCAAACAAACTCGACAAGATCCTGTCGGATGAATCCGTATCCCCTTTACAACGCTTGAGGAACTTCACCGCAGATACGACCCAGGGGATGGCCCGTCACAATTACAAACGCGGCTGTCTGGTGGGTAACCTGGGACAGGAAATGGGCAGCCTCCCCGAGCCGTTCAGAGCGCAACTGAGCGGAGTCTTCACGGACTGGCAGTCACGGGTTGAACGCTGCCTGCTAGCCTCCCAGGAGGCGGGCGAGATTCCCCCAGCCTCCGACTGCGCCCGTTTGGCGGCGGTTTTCTGGATCGGCTGGGAGGGTGCTGTGTTAAGGGCAAAGCTCGAACAGAACGCAGAACCCCTCAACCTATTCTGTGAATTCTTCTTCGCCGCACTGACAGGATAATTTTTTTGTGTATAATTAGACGATCGGTCTATTTTAAATGGAGACACTATGTTTCAGGCAATTCTGATTGAAAAGAGTGAGGATCAATACCGTGCCGCACTCAAGGAAATCAACGATGATCACCTGCCTGACGGTGACGTCACGGTACGGGTGGCCTATTCAACCCTCAACTACAAAGACGCTTTGGCGATTACCGGAAAGTCACCCGTCATCCGCCGCTTCCCCATGATTCCGGGCATCGACTTAGCCGGTGCTGTAGAGGCCTCGAACCATCCGTCTTTCCAGACAGGAGATCCCGTGCTCCTCAACGGTTGGGGAGTCGGAGAGAGCCACGAAGGGGGCCTTGCGCAGAAGGCACGCGTCAAAGGCGACTGGCTGATCCCGATCCCCGCCCCCTTCTCCCCCAGGCAGGCCATGGCGATCGGCACCGCCGGCGGCACCGCCGGCTACACCGCGATGCTGTGTGTGCTGACCCTGGAGCGCGGCGGCATCACCCCAACCCAGGGGGAGATCCTGGTGACCGGCGCCACCGGGGGTGTCGGCAGTATTGCGGTAGCGCTGCTCACAAAACTGGGATACCGGGTTGTCGCCATCAGCGGTAAGCGTGAAGCGGAACCCTACCTGAAGACCCTCGGCGCGGTTGAGGTACTTGAGCGCAGTGACTTCGACAAGCCCGGCAACCCGCTCGGGAAAGCGCGCTGGGCCGGAGCCATAGACGTGGTCGGTGGCCAGGTCCTGGCAAATGTCTGCGCAACGACCCAATACGGCGGCGTTGTCGCGGCGTGCGGACTGGCGGGAGGAATGGCGTTTCCGGCAACGGTCGCGCCGTTCATTCTCCGCGGCGTGACGCTGGCCGGCGTGGACAGTGTCATGTGCCCAAGAGCGACCCGGCTAGAAGCCTGGACCCGGCTGGCAAGGGATCTTGATATCGCAAAGCTCGATGCGCTCACCCAGGAGATCGGATTAAGTGAAACGACGCAATGGGC
>JARRQF010000295.1:0-4833 GCA_037382065.1 Candidatus Thiodiazotropha sp.
TAAGCGGTCATCCGCGTTGTTGCGCGCCTTGGAAAGGGAGAAGCCATTCCCGGCGGCACGCGGCTAACCGCTTAGCGTCACGCTATCATCGTCAATTTGTATGAAGCACCACACTAGGTAGGACTTGCTAAAGCTGTCACCTTTTGCGCTTGCGCAAAAGAAGCCGCTAGCTTCACATTCCAACAATAGCAAAGCACTTAACAATCAGCTGCACAGGATTCTCTTTTCTTAAAAATGAACTGTTTTAATCATCATAATCAAGTTGCTACCAGCATATGCAAGATATGTGGTAAAGCATTATGTAGTGATTGCGCAATTGAGTCAGAAACTTGCATTGTGTGCAGTAAAGAATGCGAGGCAAGAGCAATTGATATTGATCAATTAGTAAATCGCAATATAAAATCTGTAAAAAATTCAAAGCAAGCCTTTCTGAAAAACCCCGATTTTCTTGAACACCAAATAAAAACCACAAAGTCGAATGGGGGGTTTTGGGTAATGACGATTATTTGCACAACTTATATATGGACCACTCAGGCCCAAAGTATAGAAGCACATATTAGTTTTGCATCTGTATTAGGCATTTTATTATTTATGCTTATTAACAATGCCCTTAAATTTAAGCGCTTAAAAATTATGAAGAATAATCGCTATCGCTCAGCTCCTGTGAATTGATGCGTTAGTTGACACATGTCAGTGAGTAGTTATCTATTATTTAAAGTCGCCCACGTTCTGGCTGCATTTGGGCTGGTCGGTCCGCTCATGCTGGCGCCGAAGTGGTTGCATTTGGCTCGTCATGATTTAGGGCGATCTGCATCAGCTAACTGGCATTTCGGGCTGGTTAGTTCTGATCTCAGGCGGGATAATGTTATATCTTCAGGATGGCGGAATGCTCTTTTTGCTTTGGATGCAATTCTCCATCGCTGCATTCATTATCGTACAAATTTTCGATCACTTTTGGGCAGATCGCCGTGAGGATGAAATAGAGCATAGTCCAGAAACTTCAACGACACAGCTAAAAATTTGGTTAATAATAAAACTAACCGTGTACTTTGTCATGGCTATTCTAATGGTTATAAAGCCATAATGCTGAATTCTATTGGATAGTGCGGTAGGTCTCGGCGGCGAGATAGTTATCCTGCCCCCTCAAACCCTACAGGGGGAGTTGCACATATCTTGCGTAGTCCAATCGTGTACTGTCGGTTCAACCTAAAAAGATCAGTTGGACAGCGTGAAGAGTGCCCTTCACGTTGTAGCGTGATTCACCCAGTAGGTGACCATAACCATCGAAATTATTTTCTTCAAAATCAGAAACCTGTTATTAGAATGGAGTGGTCAACTGATTTTTTTAGGTTTAAGAAGAGAGGATGGTGGCCTCTGTGGTGGCGTTGTTGGGGTTTATATCAGGTTGTAACGGTATTCCGCTTTTTGTAACGGTTCAGGAAGTGGTGGCGAGAAAGTTTCGCACACCAACCATAATCATATTAACCGCCACCAGATTGAGCAGTAGACCCGCCAGCTTTTCCAGTGCACGCAAACCGCGTGGGCCGAGATAGACGCTGATATGGCGGCCCAGCAGCAACACAACTGCCGTAGCGACCATAACGATACAAAGGGTCAGCAGCAGGGTGACCAGACCAATGGCATCGTTGTACTGCAGAATCATCACCACCGTGATTGCGGAGGGACCGGCCAAAAGTGGTGTAGCGATCGGCACCAGGAAGGGGTCATCGCGATAGCTATCCTCGAAGATTTCCGACGATGTGCGAAAGATCATCTTCAACGAGATCAGGAATAGGATCACGCCACCAGCGACGGAGATAGTCGGCTGCTCAATATCGAAATAGCCAAGCAGTTCACTGCCGGCCAGCGCGAACAGGGCCAGGGTCACGAAGGCGAGCGAGGTTTCCCGCAGGATGATGCGCCGGTAGCGCGAGGCCGGCACATCACCGAGGATGGATAGTGCGACGGGCAGATTGCCGAAAGGATCGATCACCAGAAACAACAGCAAAGCGCTTTTGATCAAGCTCGTTCCCCTATCATCATTAGTTACCTGAATTGTCGCATTCTTTGCTATTCTCAAGATACCCCCCAAATTCATAGATTCCGATACGGATAACAAAGAGCGGGACTACTACAATGAACGGCGTGTTTCAGGAATATATCCAGAAAAGCACCAGGAAGGTCCTGCATACGCTTGAGCTTGCTGTATCCGAACTGGTGGCGCAGAGACAAAATCTGCTCACACCCGACTTCATCCTGTTGGCGCTGCTCTCCCAATCCGATTGTGAAGCGATCAGGCTCATTGACGCAGTGGCGCAGGATCCGGTCGATATCAAGACCCAGCTCAAGGCCCAGATCGCCCGGCACTATCAGTTATCGCCCCCTTCGCAGGCTACCCAGATCGTTGGCTCCCAGGAGCTGAGTAACCTATTTCAGGTCGCGTTGGAGGAGGCCGGGCAGTTGGGCGATGAGTACATCTCCACCGGCACCCTTTTGCTCGCCATGTTCGATCATCGGACGGGCCACATCGCCGACTTTCTGCGTCAGGGGGGTCTGAAGCGCTCACAGGTACTGGAGGAACTGAAACAGTTGCGCCAGGGACGCACGATCACCGATGCAGATGCGGAGAGCGAGGCTGACGTGCTGACCAAATACACCCGCGACCTGACTGAATTGGCTCGCCAAGGTGGTCTGGACCCAGTGATCGGACGCGAGGAGGAGATCAGCCTGGTGATCCAAACCCTCTCCCGGCGCAAAAAGAACAACCCAGTGCTAATCGGCGAAGCCGGGGTCGGCAAGACGGTGATCGTAGAGCGGTTAGCCCAGCGCATCGCCGACGCCGACGTACCTGACACCCTGCTTAACAAGCGACTGCTCTCCCTCGATATGGCTGAGATCGTCGCCGGCGCCTCCATGCGCGGCGAGTTCGAGGAGCGCCTCAAGTCGGTGCGAGATGCCGTGATCAAGGCCAAGGGTCAGGTCATCCTCTTCATCGACGAGCTGCATACTGTGGTGGGAGCCGGTGCCGGTGCCGGCGGCCTAGACGCCCCAAGCCTGCTCAAGACCTCCCTGGCTCAGGGCAGCCTGCAGGTGATCGGCGCCGACACTCTGGACGAATACCACCGCTTCGTGGAGCAGGACAAGGCGCTGGAGCGCCGCTTTCACCCCATCCTAATCCGCGAACCAGACATCGAAGAGACCATTCGCATCCTGCAGGGGGTGGCGCCACGCTACGAAACCCATCACGCAGTGAAGTATCAGCCAGAGGCCCTAGAGGCTGCGGCTCGTCTGGCGGAACGCTACCTCACCGACCGCCGTCTGCCGGACAAGGCCGTCGATCTGATTGACGAAGCGGGCTCACGCAGGCATATCCGCATGGTCTCCATTCCCCACAACATCAAGCGGCTGGAGCGGGAGCACCAGCGGCTGCAGCAGGAGAAGACCCAAGCCTTCGAGGCACAGAACTTCGAGCACGTGGCGCGTCTACAGATGGATCTCATCGACCATGAGAAGCGACTTAAGTCGGCGCGTGAGCGTTGGCTACAGGAGCGCGGAGAGGTCGAACCGCTGGTCGGCGAGGAGGATGTGGCCGAAGTGGTCTCCCGATGGACCGGCATCCCGCTTTCGCGCATGGTCGAGACCGAATCCGCCAAGCTGGCCTGCATGGAGGAGAACCTGCACCACCGCATCATCGGCCAGGATGACGCAGTGCGTGCGGTGGCCAACGCCATTCGCCGCAACCGGGCCGGCATCGGCTCGGCGCGCCGTCCGATCGGATCCTTCCTCTTTCTCGGACCCACCGGTGTGGGCAAGACCGAGCTCGCCCGTGCGCTGGCAGCCTTCCTGCTCGACGACGAGTCGCGCATCGTACGCCTCGACATGTCCGAGTACATGGAGCGCCACGAGGTGTCGAAGATGATCGGCGCCCCGCCCGGCTACATAGGCTACGGCGAGGGCGGTCAACTCACCGAGAAGGTGCGCCACAACCCCTATACTGTGGTCCTGCTGGACGAGGTAGAAAAGGCCCATCCAGACGTATTCAACATGCTATTGCAAATCCTCGAAGACGGCCAGCTCACCGATGCTCAGGGACGCCAGATCTCCTTCCGTAACACCATTCTGATCGGCACCTCCAACCTGGGTACCGAATCCCTTTCGCCGGATAAGCGCCCCATCGGTTTCGTGCGCACAGCCATACCGGACTACCGCGAATCACGCCAGCTAGTGCTTAACGAGGTAAAGAAGTTCTTCAAGCCCGAGTTCCTAAACCGCCTGGATGACATCATCGTGTTCCACTATCTGGAGTCGGAACAGGTAAGAGAGATCGCACGCATGTTTGTGGACGAGTTGCGCGAACATATGCGTGGCCGCCAGATCGCCCTCGAAGTGGAACAAGCGGTCATCGACCGGCTGGCCCACGACGGATTCGATCCAGTCTACGGTGCACGGCCGCTACGACGCGAAGTGGAAAGACAGCTGGAAAATCCCCTTGCGATGAAAATCGTCCAAGGGGAATGCCCACCGGGTAGCCAGGTCAGAGTCCTGCTTGAGGAGAGCGGAATTCAGTTTGCGGTCACCTCGACTCATACAGAGACTTCAGGTGGATAGCCGGGCGGTATCTCGAACAATTCTTCGTCCGAAATCTCCAGGAGACCATTATTGCGAAAGTCTTTTTTTGCTAGTTTTAGATCTGATAATATCGGAATGGTACGTTTTTAGCAGAATAGCCCGAAAACCCTCGCCCAATGCGGGCGGGGATGAAAGGGCTAATCAGGCGTAGCCTGATTTTCTACATACTTACGCCAGGTCTCAATCGTTGCTCCACCTGCCGAA
>JARRQF010000296.1:0-3122 GCA_037382065.1 Candidatus Thiodiazotropha sp.
ATTGCGTAGGATGCGGTGAGCGGTGCGAACCGCATCAATAGTGCGGTGGCTCACGAACATCCATGATGCGGTTCGTACCTCACCACATCCTACATTTCATTCCTTAATGGTGGGACAGAACCCCACCCTATGACTTTTGCAACATCCTCCAAGGGGAGAGGGAGTCTACTTTTCGAGCGCATCGTAAACATCAGCTTACTGTGTGGCACCCAAGGGCTTGTCACGCCAGGGTTCGAACCCCGCATCCCCTCTCCCCTTGCGGGAGAGGGCCAGGGTGAGGGGGATATAAAATAGCGTAAGCGCAGCTTACATCACTATCATAAAATGTGTCATGCGAATGCCTGCCGCTTTCTGAGATTGAGTGGGTATCTCGACGAGTCCCATAAGATCAACGTAGTGCAATTGCCCTGGGGGCAGGGGTGCATCCATGCACGGCGCGCAACGCCGCCATGCGCCACCACAAGTGCGCCATTCACGTTGTAGCGTGATTCACCCAGTAGTGGGACCATAACCATCGAAGCTATTTTTTTAGGCGACCTTCTTGCTCGGCACTTTGCACATAATCCATTGCCAGATCTTGTCCATAAAGCAGATGAATGGCGAAACCAATAGCAGCTGCAACTATTGTGGCAAACAATATTCGCATTTTATGCATACTAATTTCCTATTTTATTTTGGAGTTGCTGTATGTCCTGAAGCAATAAATACCACATACACTACTACGCTAAGAATCCACTATATTATTTTTATGCTGTTTTTTCTTTTTTTCATCCGTCATTTAGACCAGCAATTTTTAACGACCAGGCAATTCGACAGTAAACTCCTTACCACCCCAACCATGTTTTAAATCCTGAGCCTTTACAATCACTTTTTTAATGCCCTTCGGTATCGACACATTGCTTAAGGAACGCGTAAATGGCTGCTCATCAACATGTGGGTGATATAACACTCTGCTACCCAGCAACTGGCCATCTGGAGCCACGACATCCCATTGGTTGGCATAGTGCTTCCATCCCGTGTCTGCATGTTGCACAGTTACATTGAAGGTGCAGCTTTCTGGAATTGGGCAGTAAACTTTAACATTCACTACATCGGCTTTACCAGCGAGCGATATTGGGCTCACAAACATTAAAGCATACAGTAACTTTCTCATTGATAACTCCCCTGGTTTTAGCAAGCAATTACTACCACTTCCAATCGCTTTCTGAGATTAAGTGGGTATCTCTACTAGTTCCTTTTAAGTAGCGGCTATCGCGCAATTTATCCTTATTCGCTCTAAAGTTTCACCGAAATGAAAAGTAGGACTTACCATTTAACAGTAACCTCATTTTTAGAGCCATCTTCAGATTTGCATATGCATTTTTTGTAATACCTGCAAGAGAACCGGAAATATACCAGCCATCGATGTACCCCTATAATTCACAGGTATCTACACATTTCCTTCTATCCATATCATGTGTAATAAGCATAGGCTTGCATGGATGCTGGTTATCAATCTTCAGCCTCCAGAATCGAACAGTTTTTGGCTAGACACCCAAACTGCTTATAAAATTTTCGCAAGTATGCAAATCGCTCCCAAAAGCTATGAATCACAAAATATCTTAGTATACTAAGAAGACCATTCTCACTAGCTTAATGATCATCACAACAGTGAACTTAACCTATGAAAACTAAATCTGAACTGCGTCTCGAACGATGGGAGCAAATGCGGCAAAACGGTTTATTCAAGTACGCTCTATTTCAGGGCTCGTTATTTGGTATCATTTTCTTTTTTACTGCCTGGCTAACGACATCAATAGCCATGCCTTGGTTGTTTCTTTTCTCTACCTTCCTAGTAGGTGGCTGGATATGGAGTGCAATCATATGGTTAATTAGCATGTGGTTTTATAGAAAACAGCTAACCAGATTAGAGTAAACAATCCCTATCAGATGCGGTGAGCGGTACGAACCGCATCAATCGTGCTAGAAACATAGAGCTCTGGCAGGAAAGCTCTGATTAGTTCATTTTCTACATTAGCAACGCTGTTAGTGCATCAGGCAATAAAGGGGGACTAATCAAAAAACCCTGAACCATGTCACACCGCTGCTGGCTAAGTTGCTCAAGTTGCTCTTCTGACTCCACACCCTCCGCAACCACTTCCAGGCCCATACCATGAGCCATAGCTATGACACTATTCACCATTTGTCGATCTGCATCGTCTGAAATAATGTCATGAATGAAGCTTTGGTCTATTTTAAGCACATCAAAGGGATATCTGCGTAGCTGACTTAGGGAAGAGTATCCCGTTCCAAAGTCATCCATGGCAAGGCTGATTCCCATCTGATTGAGAAGCTTCAGCGCTTCGTCGACATAGGCTCCTCCCTGCAATAACACACCTTCCGTTATCTCTAGTTCGAGATAGCTACCTGAAATACTGTTATGTTCTAGCGCATTTTTAATGAAAGGGACAAGTTCGAGATCACGAAATTGGCTTGGTGAGAGGTTAACAGAAATTTTAAAATCGAGTTCAGATGTTTTCATCCTGTTTGAAGCCCAAGATAACGCCTTGCTAATGACATATCGCCCAAGTTGATCAATCAATCCAGATTGCTCTGCTACAGGAATAAATTCACTAGGTGGCACACTACCTAATACATGATTGTCCCATCGCAATAGCGCCTCTACCCTGATTATCTTATTACTTTGTACCTCTACCAAAGGCTGAAAACAGATATGAAACTCGCCGCGCTCAAGGGCACCATGAAGTTGCTCATCAATCAATAGACACCGAAAAACGGCACGATTCATTTCATCCGTAAAGTAGCAATAGGTATTCCCCCCCTGCTCCTTGGCATGATACATCGCCACATCAGCGCTACGCAGTAATTCAGAGCCGGTTTTCCCATCATTAGGATATATTGAGATTCCTAGACTCGCTGTCATCATAAAATCCCGACCACCGAGATGGAATAATTCTTTAAAGCAATTCAGAAGCATTCTAGCTATATGGTGAGCATCGCTAGAATCTTTTATGCAGTTTAGTAACACGACAAACTCATCCCCTCCAAAACGACCAATAGTATCTCCTTCACGTACCGCATCACGTAGTCGTTTCGCAACCTCTACTAATAGCTTATCTCCC
>JARRQF010000296.1:3136-13413 GCA_037382065.1 Candidatus Thiodiazotropha sp.
GGTTGTGATTGCGCTTCTCTTTGATAAGTAATGAATTAAGCCTATCAAGAACCAACGCTCGATTGGGAAGCTGAGTCAAGTGATCATAAAATGCTTGTTGCTGTATCTGTTCCGCCTGCCTCTTTTGCTTAGTAATATCCTCCTGCATTGCAAGAAAATGAAGAATATTGCCATTTTGATCAAGTACAGGCCCGATGTGTGCATGTACCCAATAGAGTTCACCACTCTTTTTTTGGTTTTGGAATTCACCCTCCCATCTATTCTGAGATGTAATTGTTTTCCAGAGATCTTTATAGAGACCATGCTGTTCATTATTTGACTTGAATAGTTGAGGCTTCTTTCCCAATATCTCCTGAACTTTGTAACCAGACATCTCTTCAAAGGCATAATTAACATATTCTATATTCGCATGAGCATCGGTTATTATGACGGACACAGGGCTTTGCTCAACCGCTTGTGAGAGCAATCTTAATTGCTCTTTAGCACGCCGTGTCTCTAGTCTATTTTGATAATTATTGTAGATTGAATCGATGCTAAGTTGAATGCTGTCACAGAAACGCTGCATCAAACGGCGATAGATAGTCATGTAGACATTTGTCTTACTATCCAGAACACAGAATGTTCCAAAGATCTCACCAGACGGCCATATGATCGGTAGCCCATAGTAGGAGATCATTCCTAGTTCGATGTCTGGGTTTTGATCCCAAACAGGATTCTCCAATGCATTTGGGACACACAGTGCAGATTGCGTGTCCATCACTGTTTCGCAATAGAGGCCTGTGTCCAACGGGGCACGTTCACCAACTTTGTAGACATTCCCCTGGCTATTGCTGCTAACGAAGACCTCAATCTCCCGATGATGTACCCGCATGATCAACGCAGCGGGCACTTGGATAAGTTCCGCAATAAGATCAGCAGTAATCTGCCAATTCTTAAGTACAGACTCTGGAATGATAAGGTCATCTAGTATTTGATACTTTGATGCGATGCTCTTACATACATCCCTGTCTGTTAGAAAGTTACTATCCTGCATTAGGATTCTCCCGGTAATCTTTCTTCTACTATATATGCCATTCGAAAACTTACCACCCTATTTCCCAGGCTTGAACCTAAAAAATCAGTTGACCGCTCCATTCTAATAACAGGTTTCTGATTTTAAAGAAAATAGCTTCGATGGTTATGGCCACCTACTGGTGTGAATCACGCTACAACGTGAATGGCACGCTTGTGGCGGCACATGGCGGCGTTGCAACTCCTTGGAATAGCGAGTCTGGCTATTCTCCCCGCCCTGAACGACGAGGCTTTTCGCGCTGTTAGGTAAAGACCAAAGTCAGACGTTGGAACGAAAGTGGATCACATCCCCATCCTTCACCACATACTCCTTGCCCTCTGAGCGTAGCTTGCCGGCTTCACGGGCTCCCTGCTCCCCCTTGAAAGCGACAAAGTCTTCATAGGCAATTACTTCAGCACGAATAAAGCCACGCTCAAGATCGGTATGGATTACCCCAGCAGCTTGCGGTGCGGTGGCATTGGCGGGAATCGTCCAAGCCCGTACCTCTTTTACGCCAGCCGTGAAGTAGGTTTCCAATCCTAACAGCTTGTAGCCCGCCCTGACGACACGATTCAACCCAGGCTCTTTCAGCCCCATGTCGGCCAGAAACTCGCCTCTCTCATCTTCATCCAGCTCGACAATCTCGGCTTCAATGGCGGCGCAGACAGGCACCACCTCAGCATGCTCTTTACTCGCCATGGCCATGAGGGCGTCCAGATGAGGGTTTTTGGTGAATCCATCCTCAGCAACATTGGCGATATAGAACACTGGCTTTATGGTCAATAGAAACAGATTCTTCAGTTCAGCAAACTGCTCCTCACTTAGCCCCATACTGCGCACCGGATTACCGGCATTCAGGTGATCACGCACCATTTCGAGCAGCTCTTTTCTCGCCAGAATCTTCTTATCTCCTGTTTTCGCCTGACGTGCGGTTTTATCCAGCCCCTTTTCCACCGACTCCAGATCCGCCAGAGCCAGCTCTGTATTGATCACCTCTACATCGCCAATGGGATCGACACGACCGGACACATGCACCACATCATCATTTTCGAAGCAGCGGACTACCTGTGCGATAGCATCGGTTTCGCGAATGTTAGCCAGGAACTTGTTACCCAGCCCCTCCCCTTTCGAAGCACCTGCCACCAAGCCAGCAATATCGACAAATTGCATACTGGTGGGAAGCACTGCCTGCGGTTTAACGATTGTGGCAAGCACATCCAAACGGAGGTCGGGTAGAGGAACCACCCCTACGTTTGGATCAATCGTGCAAAAAGGGTAGTTTTCCGCCGCAATGGTTGCCTTGGTCAAGGCATTGAAGAGTGTCGATTTACCAACATTTGGTAATCCCACGATACCGCATTTGAAACCCATGGAAGCTTTCCCCAGAAAAAAAGGGGCCAGCATACCGGAAAGAGCCCCCCATGTGCACTACTCCTGGTGATCAAGCTATTCAGAAACGCCTACTGAATCGTAAAAAGCTTAACTTCCATTCGAGATGAGCTCTTCAGCAAGTGCCTTGAACTCTTTTGCTGACTGACTGGTGGCTTTGTATTCAAAAATCGTGCGCCCAACTCCAGGACATTCAGCTATCGCCGCTGCCTCTCGAATCGGTATATTAAGCAACTGTTCGGCAAAGTGCTTTTTCAGCTTACTCTCAACCTCTTTACAGAGTCTTCTGCGTGGAAAGAAACGATTTATGACAATCCATTGAGTCAGCGGCTCTGAAAGATAGGGCTCAAATTTTTTCAGCGTCTTCAATATCTTTGCCAAACCATTCAGAGACATATGATCCCCACTAACCGGTATCAGCACTTCATCAGCGGCAAAAATAGCATTCACCACCAACAAACCTGATGAGGGAGGGCAGTCGAACAGAATAAAATCCTGGTTCTTTCGTACACCTTCGAGGCTCTGACGCAGCAGGCGTGCTCGACTCACACCTCCATCCTGAAGGTACTCAATTTCCTGCAATCTCTTACCTGCGGGGATCAGTGTCAGCATATCCCGAATAGACTGACTAACTGAGGATATATCAAGCTCATTCAATAGTACTCTATCGATACCTTTCGAAGGTGCCCGAAAGAGACCATAACTGGCTGCCAGTTGTCCTTGTGGATCAAGATCTATGACAGTGACACGATGTCCTGCAAGCGCCAATGCATGCCCCAAATTGGTGGTTATTGTGGTCTTACCCACGCCGCCTTTTTGGTTAATCAGCGCAATTCGCCGCATGCTTTATTGATCCTTAAGGAAAATAACACCCCAAACAGGCTATCGACTCTGATATACAATTCTTTATCTAGAATCCGCAGTTAAAGGCTGCAACACCGCCATGTGCCACCACAAGCGTGCTATTCACGTTGTAGCGTGATTCACCCAGTAGGTGACCCTAACCATCGAAGCTATTTTCTTTAAAATCAGAAACCTGTTATTAGAAGGGAGCGGTAGGCTTCCCTTCGGGCGAGACGCTATCATCGTCAATTTGTATGAAGCACCACACTAGATGTAAGGCTGTTTAGATTTGACATTCGATGCTCATGAGATTCAACCACCTAATACTTGCTCTATTACTGGCGGCTTTTTCAAGTACTGGCCAAGCTGTGACATTTAACCTACCCGCAGATGGAGATGACTTGGTAGGCCAACCTTTCAAAGTAACTACCCATTATGAGGATACATTTTCCGACATCGCACGCATCTACGATATCGGCTATCGCCAAATGGTGGCCGCCAACCCCAACGTTGATGCCTGGCTACCAGGGGAGGGTAGCGTGGTGGTTATTCCTCAGCAATATATCCTGCCTCCTGGTCCCCGTGAAGGTGTTGTTATTAATCTGGCTGAGCTACGTCTCTTCTACTACCCCAAAGACAAGCCGGTGGTAATCACTTATCCAATTGGAATCGGCCGTGAAGGCTGGAGTACTCCTACCGGAAAAACCACCGTAATAGGTAAAAAGAAAGACCCTAGTTGGACAGTTCCTGAGTCAATCCTCAAAGAGCACGAAGAGGAAGGAGACCCTTTGCCGCCTGTCATCCCGCCAGGCCCAGACAATCCGCTAGGCAGCCATGCCATCTATTTAGGCCTGGACGGATATCTACTGCATGGCACCAACAAGCCTTTTGGTGTGGGCATGCGGGTCAGTCACGGGTGTATTCGCCTCTATCCAGAGAACATCTCACGTTTCTTTGATGAAGTGAAGACTGGCGTACCTGTGCGGATCATCGACACACCTTATAAAGCGGGCTGGTATAAAGGTGAGCTCTATGTCCAAGTGAATCCACCATTGAAAGAGTATCTCCAGGAGAAAGGACATAATCATACGGAATTAATCAACGCTGTTATAAGTAAACTGAAAAAGGACAGCCGCACTCCCGACTGGGGGCAGCTAGAAGATTACTTTGCTCAACAAACCGGCCTACCAATGCCCCTCTATCTGTGGAAGGGTGACGAGGTTGCAGCCGACCCAGATGAGTAGATCTTCAACCCAGAATCTGCAATTAAACAGAGGTTTTTCACATTAGATTCAATAAAAAAACCCCGACAATCTATGACCGACCGGGGTTTCATTTCATTACGTACCATATACTATGTACGTCATTGCGAGTGCGGATAGCCTATTTAGCCATCGCTTTTTCTGACATACGTCCGCAACGCTCGTTACATACTTCTGCAGCATCCTTTGCTGAATTAGCTGATTTCATAGCAGCATCAGCGGTTCCTTGAGCAGTAGCGGCATCCAGCTGTGCCTCTTTTGCTGCTTTCATGGCAGCATCAGCAGCGGCCTGAGCGTTTGCGACATCAGCTTCCAGGCCGCCATTTGAGGCACAACCCGCGAACAGTCCAAGACTGAGAATCATAACAGTAGTTTTAATGGTAGTTTTCATAATTACTCTCGATCTCTCTTATGCATTTTACAATATGTGGCAGGCGCTCCGTACCTTTCCACCACCTGATCTCTGATACAGAGTTTCCCAAATAGACCATCATCAAAGCACTTATACAATCTGCCCTCAATTATGGGGCTACATAATACTGATGGCCTATTTGGGACGCTCCTCTAAGAGCAAGGCGCAACTTAGGCAACTTCAGCGCTTATCCAAGAAGCCCTTGGATTGAACACCGATTAAGCTCAACACCCCACTGTCAGATATGCATCCGCAATCTACAAGCAATAAAAAGCAGAAACATCTGGCATGAAAGCTTGGGCTAAAAGTTAAACAAATTCAATGGCAAGATGATAACTTTTCGAAATTATTTGCAAAAAAATTCGAGCTTATCACAATGATTCACTCAATTATCGTCATACCTACCCCTCTAGGGGCGCTTGCAGCCTATACCAATTCAGATTATTTGATGATGCCATGTGCCGCCACAAGCGTGTTATTCGCGTTGTAGCGTGATTCACCCAGTAGGTGACCATAACCATCGAAGCTATTTTCTTTAAAATCAGAAACCTGTTATTAGAATGGAGCGGTCAACTAATTTTTTAGGTTCAAATACGAATTTCAGAACGTTGTTATGCGAGGCACTGCGATGACTCCAGAAGGGCTCGCTGGGTAATCTTCCCACTCAATAGGCTCGACGCATGGCTTCATCATTCTAAAAAGAAAGGAATACAATCCACCGGGCAGACTTCCACACATTGAGAGGCTTCATAGTGACCAACACACTCGGTGCAAAGGGCGGGATCTATTTCATAGATTTCATCACCCTGCGTGATGGCCCCATTGGGACATTCGGGTTCACAAACATCACAATTGATGCACTCATCGGTGATAATTAATGCCATACGGTTTTTCTCCTACTTATTCAAAAGATGAAAATTATTATGCAGCCCGCCCACAACAACATATCGGCCTCAGCACAGAAATTTTAAGCTAGCTATAGCATTGACTCAATGCATCCTGAACTATCGGATGCACAAATTCTGAGACATCGCCTCCCAAGGAAGCAATTTCTCTTACTAATCCAGAAGATATGAATGAAAACTGCTCGGCAGGAGTCAGAAACAAGGTTTCGGTTGTCGGCGCCAGACGGCGATTCATACCTGCCAATTGAAATTCGTATTCAAAATCAGATACTGCGCGCAATCCTCGCAAAATTACATTCGCCCCACACTCTTGTACAAAATCAACCAGCAGCGTATCGAATGAGCAGATCTCAACATTCTTAATCCCATTCAAAACTGTGCGCGCCAACATCAAACGTTGATCTAAATCAAATGCAGGATTCTTGCCAGGGTTTTCAGCCACAGCCAAGATAACATGTTCGAAAAGGCTTGAAGCCCTTCTCACCAAGTCACTATGACCATTAGTGATGGGGTC
This sequence comes from Candidatus Thiodiazotropha sp., assembly GCA_037382065.1. Taxonomy (GTDB): domain Bacteria; phylum Pseudomonadota; class Gammaproteobacteria; order Chromatiales; family Chromatiaceae; genus Thiodiazotropha. Next base: position 9,513 of record JARRQF010000296.1, read on the forward strand.
AAATGTTCCAGGGTAAACAGCTTTAATCATAATCTGCTAAGAATTGAACAAAGTCATCATAATATCAGAAATCACCTCATTGAATGATAATTATCAGCCCGGCAAAGGCGCACAAGCTAAACCGTAGCGCACCTGCCCAGCAACCTTATCCTGCAACAGCTGCCAACCTTGAGGTAAGGAGGGCAGTTCACGAGACACCTCGTCTTCCAAATAGATTCGAGCTTCATCTGCCAACCAACCCTGACTCAGCTTCTGACAAAGAGGTCCGAGCAGATTGGCTGAAAATGGGGGGTCGATAAATACCACATCAAATGGCGTCGGGTCCTGTTCCAACCATTGCAAGGCATCGGCCCTGATGATAGATACCTGATCCAGCTTAAGAAGCTGGCGATTCTCATCTAATTGTCTCACCACAGCCGAAGCGGTATCAAGCATCACTACCTTGCGAGCGCCTCTAGAAGCTGCCTCAATGCCCAACGAACCACTACCGGCAAATAGATCCAGACATCTTGCGCCTGATATTGCTGGCTGCAACCAATTAAACAGCGTTTCCCTAATGCGATCCCCTGTCGGGCGCAAGCCGGGCAGATCAGCAAATGAGAGACGGCGCCCCCGATGCTCGCCGCCTATGATACGAACTTGATTTCGAGATTGATTAGACATTAAATTTAGACTTTAGATTATTATCACACCTGTAGCTCGCCATAGAGTCTAAACCAGTTTGAGTCTATGACGAAGTAGCGCATCACTATTTATGGCTGGCTTACGCCGACTTTAGCCAAAGGCGCTTCGAGCCGCCCAACTTGTACCAGAACTAGACGCTCTGGATCAACACGCCGCTTAAAGGCATCATGTATCTCTTCGCGGGTTACTGCACGAACCTTATCCACAAAGGTATCCAGATAGTCCAACGGCAGATTATAGAAACCAATCACCGCCAGGTATTCAACAATTTTACTGTTCGATGCGATGCGAAGAGGGAATCCACCCGTGATGTTTTGCTTAGCTGCCAATAACTCCGCCTCTGTAGGTCCCTCTTCAATGTAACGCCCCAGAGTATCTTTAAGAACCTGTAGAGCCTCATTAACCTGCTCATTCTTAGTCTGTAGTCCAAGTTGAAATATCCCTATTTGACGCATCGGCAAGAAATAGCTATAGACACTGTAACTCAACCCTCTTTTCTCTCTCACCTCATGACTCAGCTTCGACACCAAACCACTACCACCTAGGATATGGTTCCCCACATAGAGGGGAATATAGTCTTTATCACCCCGTTTCATCCCCGGTTGCCCGAGATAGAGATGGGACTGAGTCGAAGGAAACGGAATCTGCTTAACCACTGCCTTTTGCAGGGAATTGACTGGTGGCAGTGATGAAGCCGGCTCACCTGCTGGCAATTCACGGGTAACCTGCTCGGCAATCTCACTGGCCTGATCCCGATCAACCGCACCAACGATAGCAACCAGCGCATTACGTGCCACATAAAGACGTTGATGGGTCTGTTGAATATCCTCACGAGTGATTGACTGGACTGACTCTGTCGTGCCTGCTGGGTCCGCAGCATAAGGGTGGTCACCAAACACAAGTTTATAGAGCTGCTTCGTGCCAATAGTTCCCGGAGATTGCTCACCCTGAATTAGCCCAGCAAGAATCGCCTGACGCTGCCGCTCCATGTCCTCTTCAGTGAAACGGGGCTTGGCCATGACTTTAGATAGGGTATCAAGGGAAACATTCAAAGCCTTGGGCTCCGTCAAAGAGCGCACAGATACCCAAGCCATATCCCTCAACGATCCCACATCCAGCTGAGCTCCAACACCCTCTAAACGTTCAGCAATCTGGTAGGCGCTCCACTCCCCTGCCCCTTCGTTCAAAAGACTATTTGTGAATAAGGTCACTCCAGATTTATCGCCATCCCTTGCACTCCCGGCATCGAATACCACACGCACATCGACCATAGGAATCTCAGGAGCATGCACATAGAGCACCTTCGCACCATTGGATGTTTGCCAGGTTTCAATATGAGGCCCTGCCAAAAGCCATCCAGAAAACAGAATACAGGCGCTCAGTAGAGCTAGCCTAACCACATTAATCATGATGACCTCCTGCAGATAGTTGCTGGGTCATAGCATTACCCTCCATTGGAAGCGGTTCGAGCACCGCCACCGTGAGGTTATCTTCCAACAGATATTTTTTAGCCACCTCTCTGACCTGTTCAGCGGTCACTGCCTTCAAATGGTCGACATACTCGTCCGCCAGACGCCAATCCAGACCTATGGTCTCAAGCTGACCGATCAACATCGCCTGATAGAAAACCGAATCCTTTTCATAGACCTTAGCCGCAATGATCTGGTTGCGCACCCGTTCTAACTCATCCTGCTTGACCAATTCAGTCTTAAAACGATTGAGCTCTTTCATGATCGCCACTTCGACATCCGCAACTGGAACACCAGTCTTGGGTATGGCATCCAATACCAGCATGCCCGACAAGCGCGAGAATGCATTGTAGCTGGTACCGACGGAGACCGTCAGCTCACTGCCTCGAATTAGATTTGTGGCTAAGCGTGCACTGTCACCACCATCAAGGATGTAAGTCAACATCTCCAAAGCGTAGGGCTCCCAATCCTGTTCTGCTTTGCCAATCACTGGCGTCTTGAAACCCAGCACAAGGTAGGGTTGTTTGGCGGGAACCTTCAGAGTCAACCGCTTGATGCCACGCTGAACCGGTTCGGTTCTCGGCTTAGTCATGGGGATCTGCTCCGGCTTGAGAGGACCGAAATAGCGTTTTGCCAAGGCAAGCACCTGCTCAGGCTCCACATCCCCAACAACAACCAGTGTGGCATTATTTGGCGCATACCATTTATGGTACCAAGCCTTTAGGTTATCTACCTGCAACGCATCCAGGTCAGACATCCAGCCGATCACGGGTATCCGATAGGGTGAGGCCTGATAGGCCCCTGTGAGAAAGAGTTCATAGGTGAGCGACTGAGGAGCGTCTTCGGTGCGCATACGCCGCTCTTCCTTGACCACTTCGACCTCTTTTTTAAATTCTTCATTCTGGAGCAGAAGATTTCGCATGCGATCGGCCTCCAGCTCAAACGAGACCTCCAGACGATCACTCGCTATGGTTTGAAAATAGGCGGTATAGTCACGACCGGTAAAGGCATTCTCATCCCCTCCGTTAGCGGCAATAATGCGCGAGAACTCTCCGGAAGGGTGTTTCTCAGTCCCTTTGAACATCATATGTTCAAGCATATGTGACACACCGGTGATCCCTCCATATTCGTAGCTAGATCCAACTTTGTACCACACTTGAGAGACAGCTATTGGTGCTCGCCGGTCTTGTTTGACAATCACCTTCATGCCATTTTCAAGCTGGTACTCTACAACATTTGCTTGAGCATGGCTCAAACCGTACAGCAGCAGCGCCAAACTCATCATCAATCTTTGCATTGATATATCTCTATTTTTTCTCTTAACCAGATACTTATGTTCTGATTAGTACATTGGAGCACAGAGGATACATGACCCAGGGGTTCTTTTGACACAATAAGGGTTGGGAAAATAAATAATCATCCTAAAAAGATCAGTTGGACGGCATGAAGTGTGCGCTTGTGGTGGTGCAGGGCAAGGGTGCATCCATGCACGGCGCGCAATAGCCCGCTATTCCAAGGAGTTGCAACGCCGCCATGTGCCGCCACAAGCGTGCCAATCCTGCTGGTCTTTTGGCCCGGTTTTGTTATTGCGCAAAGGATAACGTAAAGCGACTATACTCCCCTTTGTGCACCTAGTGTGGTGCTTCATACAAATTGACGATGATAGAAGCCTGCTCAGGCCAGGAGACAAGGCGCAATGCGCAGGGAATGGCTCGCCCTTTTCAAGCATTGCAACGCAGTATCCTGGC